>JAYTHI010000326.1:0-24508 GCA_043732685.1 Ferruginibacter sp.
ATAACAATAGGTTTTAAATATTTTAAACAAGGGTGCTGCACATTATTTTTAATACGAAACAGTTGAACTACTATTTTTTTAAAGCTAACTGATCATTAAAACGGTACAGAAAATATATTTTTATGCTTACCACCAGGCTGCATCAATATAAAGCTGTTCTCAGCAGCTATGCCTCCAGAATAAAATCAAAAAATATTTAAACTGCTTTCAACATATGCCTGCAGTCCCTCCTTGCCTATTGTGGCATAAGAAACCCAGCGTCTTTCAATTGGTAAAAACACTTCTATGGCATTGACATCGGGAAAAATTTTATAATCAAATTTTGTAATGGCTGTACTCATATAACCGGTATAATAAAGTTGAATATCATTAGCCAATGCAAAGTCTATTTTTAGTAACATCAGGTATTTACCAAGACTATACTTTTTATATTCCGGATGATAAAAATTGAGGATGCCGGCAAGGGAAATATCTCCCAAATCAAAATAACCTACCGCAATTAAAGTTTCCCCATCGTGCACCTCAATCATCCAGGAATTGAATGGATTGGGGAAATAATTATCATGAAGGTAACTTTGACAATTTTCACTTGCCTCAAAAATAATATGACTTCTATAAAGCGTGTACAATTTATTTACCTCGTCGGTAATAGCTGCATTTTTATAAGTTGTTTTAAACCCCGCACATTTTTTACGGATTGCAGCAATCTTGCCATTTTGCTTTATATTTATTACAGGGGTACGCAACCAAAAAACGGGCAAAGGAGCTTTTGTTAAATCAATTTGTGTAAAACAAGTAGTAAATACACAGTGCTGCATGCGGTAATAACCAGCCGCAAGCAAAAAATCAAGGGTATTTCCCTTAAAGCCATTATCATCCGGTAAAATAAAATCTTCCTCCTGTATCATAATGCTTTATTAAGCAGCCTTTGGTTTAATAGAGCCACAAAATTAGCATGTCTTTTTTATTTAACAGCACCTTGTTATTTCCCGCCCCATCAAGGTATAAAAAATATTTTCTTTTTGGTCAACCCTGGTCCCTTGAAATTAAAAAAGCCAATCAATTAAGATTAGCTTCCTTTATAAAAAATTACTTTATAACTATGCCTGTTCAATTAATTGAATCTCGGCCATTATTTTTACTTCATCACTTACAATTACTCCACCAGCCTCGGTTATACCGCTCCATAACAAACCGAAATCTTTACGGTTTATCTTTCCGTTAATAGTAAATCCTGCCTTTGTATTGCCGTATTCATCTTTTACAACTCCGCCGAACTCCACCGATAATTTTACATTCTTGGTAATATCTCTAATGGTAAGATCTCCATATAATTCATAACTTCCATCATTATCAACTGGTGTTGCCTTTACATTGTTAAATTTAATTTGAGGATAGGTAGCCGCATCAAAAAAATCAGGCGATTTTAAATGACTATCTCTTTGTTCGTTACCCGTATTTATAGAATTCACATCGGCAGTAAAGGATATGGAGGCTTTAGAAAAATCCTCGGCTTCTGTTGATACGGAGGCCTGAAAAATATTAAAACTTCCGGTTACTTTTGTGATCATTAAATGTTTGACCTTAAATTGTACTTCACAGTGAGATGGATCGATAGCCCAGTTTTTGATTGCCATATGAGTTTAATTTTTTATGTAAGTTAATTAACTTAACGTTTAAACATTAAACAAAATGACCTGTTTTTTTAAGTTCTTATGATTCAATTATTTCTACAGAATAATTACCCTTTTTTCGGCACAACTTTTAATAGCAGCCTCAATAACCTGAATGGTTTTTATACCGTCATCGGCAGTAACAGGTAAGGGTTCACCGTTAACTATTGCCTGATAAATGCCTTCATAATAATCTCCATAATTACCCCTGGCAGATGGAATACTTTCTCTGATAATCACCCCATTTCTTTCGGTATTTAAAACCCCTTGTCCACTTACCGGCTCAACGCCCCAGTTGGCTCCGCCAGGCTTTTTGCCGGCTAAAAGCTCCGCTTCCTGCACATCGGCCCTGGGCTTAATAAACGAACCTTTTATGCCATGTACCACATTTGCCGGGATTGCTTCTCTTACTATACTACTTGCCTTTAAACGTATCCTGAGATCAGGATAAAATAATAACAAATCGAAGTTGTCATCAACTTTAGATGAAGGCCGTGTTATGCGGATATCTGCAAATATAGAATGCGGCATACCAAAAATTAGCAAGGCTTCATCAATTAAATGCGGACCTAAATCCATCAATAAGCCAGCTCCGGCACCAGGAGTTTCTTTGTGTAGTTTAGGTCCAATTGTTGGTTTAAACCTATCGTAATGAAATTCGGCTTCAATAATATCGCCCAATAATTTATCGGCAATTACCTTTTGTACGGTTCGCAAATCACTATCGTACCGCCTGTTTTGGTATACACTGATTTTTTTATGCTGCGCAGCTGCGAGGGTTTTTAATTCCATCCCTTCTTTAACGGTTGTTGTAAAAGCTTTTTCAACTACCACATGTTTTCCGGCCAGCAAGGCTTGTTTGGCATAATCAAAGTGAGTGCCATTGGGTGTATTTACAATGACCAATTCAATAGTATCATCAGCTAAAAGCGCCTGCAGTGTAGGGTAAGAAATAGCGGAAGCATAATCTTGCTGAATATTTTTATTTGTTCGCTCAAAAGCACCTGCCAAAATAAAACCGGGATGATTTACAATAAAAGGCGCATGAAAAATTTTGCCCGACATTCCATAAGAAAGTAAGGCGGTTTTAATGGTATGCATTTTATAAATTATTTAGTTATAAAAAATAGGGATTGCGTAGGCTATTATGTTTGGCATTTCGTTATTTTAACTACTTCAGGATTATTGCATAAGGCTGAAAGGTATCTTATATAATCCTCTTAAAAATTTATTTTATAAAAGTTAACTTATCCCTTTCAGGCAAAATACTTTTTCAAAACTTATAAAAAAGATATCAGTAGTGCAATCGTAAATTTAAAATATTTAAAGCAATATTAACGAGCAGCATCAAACCATAATTTCGCCGCATCATTCCAATCACCATTATAATTAATGGTTATTTCATCCCCCTTTTTAATGGGTCTAACTGTTTTAATAGAAATAATTTCCTTATCAAAATCCATAAAATATTCGCAATTGCTTGTAAAGCTATGGTTATAAATAGGCACCAATCCCAATGCCATACAGCATTTATCTTTTAAAGTGCCCCATTCAAAAATATAATCATGCAATAGGGTTTTGTCGAGGTGTTCCCTATCCGTTTTAGTCATTACAATAACAGGTGCTACCTCAATAACAATACCCGCTTCCAGCTGCTTATTTGTAAAAATACCCCGGCCCTTATTTGGGGTAACATCAATAAATAAAAAGGGGTTTAACATAATTTAAGTTTAAACATAAAAGGAGTAATTTGCAATATAGTACATGATGTTTGATCTTTACTGAATATGCATAATTATTGTAGGGAAACGGGATTGTTAAGATGATTTTGGCCCTGATAGGATAATAAAATCCTGAAATTTTGTAAAGCAAGGTATTTAAAACTTGTACTTTAAGATTATCATTGTGCGTGGCAGGTGCAGGCTCAACAAGGCTTACTGCCTGCGTTTGGGTAAATTATTTTTTTTAAGACATTATTAAAGTATCCGATAAAAGTAGTTGGCAAAAAGAATAAGTTAGCGTTGTTGTTAATTTTAAAAATACGCAATGACTTGAAAAAAAAATCAGGATAAAAAGAATCCTTTTATAACAACATCATTTATTTTCGAATATATAATTAGAACCGGAAATCATTAATCAGCAACAATTAAATAGCAGCAGAAATTAATACACATGGCTATAGAAGTGAATGAAATATCAATACAGCGTAAATTTGAAGAAGTTATAGCTACGGCAAATAAGCCGGAGTTAAAAGTCTTTTTAGACGACCAGAATATTAGTGATGTTGCCGAATTAATAGAAGAAAATGAACTGCTGGAAACACAGATAATCATTCACTTATCGCTGCACAGGGCCTCCAGTGTTTTTAAAATATTGGAGCTGTCTACCCAAAAACGAATTGTTAAAGATTTACCTGCATTTAACGCAGCAGAATTATTAAATGAATTACCGCCAGATGACCGGACCGCTTTTTTAAGCGAGCTGCCAAGCAGTGCTGTGCGCGAACTGGTAAAAACTTTAAATCCTGAAGAAAGAAAAGTAACCCTTTCCTTACTGGGCTATCCGGAAGGAAGTGTGGGCAGGTTAATGACGCCCGATTATATTTATGTATACGAGCACGATACGGTGGAAGATGTTTTAAATACCATTAGAAAAAATGCAAAAAACATTGAAACCATCGATGTTATTTATGTGATAAATGATAAGGGTGAATTGCTGGATGATATACGGATAAAGGATTTCATTATGGCATCGGCGGATAAACGTGTAAATGAACTGATGGATGGAAGGGTAATAACTTTACATGCACAAGACGATCAGGAAGTGGCCAATGAAGCTTTTAAAATGAATAACCGCGTGGCACTACCCGTGGTTAGCAAGAGCAATAAATTACTGGGAATTGTTACCATTGATGATGTGCTTTGGGTTGCCAACGAAGAGTTTAGTGAAGACATCCAGAAGATGGGCGGTACAGAAGCCCTTGACGAGCCTTACCTTGAAACGCCCTTTTTTAATTTGATAAAAAAGCGGGCCAGCTGGCTCATTGTTTTATTTTTAGGAGAATTTTTAACAGCGTCTGCACTGGCTTATTTTAATGATGAAATAGCGAAAGCTACCGTACTGGTAATGTTTATGCCCCTGATTGCAAGCAGCGGTGGCAATAGTGGTTCGCAGGCATCTACCTTAATAATTCAGGCAATGGCCATGGGCGAAATAAACCTTACCCACTGGTGGCGTATTATGAAACGCGAAATATTAAGCGGCTTTACACTCGGCAGTATTTTAGGCCTGATCGGCTTTGTTAGAATTTGCCTCTGGCACTACCTGATGACGCACGGCGTAATGAAAGATCTTTATGGCGAACATTGGTTTTTAATTGCATTAAGTGTGGGTATATCCTTAATTGGCGTGGTATTATGGGGCTCGCTAATGGGTTCTATGTTACCCTTAATTTTGAAAAGACTGGGCTTTGACCCTGCCGTTAGCTCTGCTCCCTTTGTGGCCACATTGGTTGATGTAACCGGACTGGTAATTTATTTTTCGGTGGCCTATCTTTTTTTAAAAGGAATTTTATTGTAATAATTTTTAGAAATGCAACCCAATATTATAATACACTGTTTACCAAACAAAACGTCTGCGTCTTTACGCACAGGCCCATTAAGAACGTTTTTTAGAAGTAGAACAGCGGTTAAAATCAGCATGAATACTACCTTCCTGTTATTCCACCAATCCTATTAATCCTAATTCAGACAATATTTAGACGGATTTGCAACAAGTGCAAGGTCGACGGCTGTGCATAGGGGCTAGTCAACAGACATTCCTAAAAAATAAATATGTGTCCTAAAAAATACGCTAAAAACCAGCCATAGTTATAAATCAATTATAATTTTAGTTCAAACAAACAGGCGGGAATATCATGGTAATGCGCCGGCAGTCCCTTGGTATCCTTTAAATCGAACATCCCTAAAAAGGTAAAACCAGCGTTGGTATAATGTTCAATCAATTTAGTGTTATTGCCCAGCGTATCTAACCTAACAAATTTTTTATCATTCGATTTTGCATATTTCTTAGCCCATTCCACAATTATAGTTATAAAATTTTTTCCTCTAAATTTATCATTGGTAGCAATGCGATGTATATAGACGGCAGGATCCAAATTTCGCAATTCCCAAATTTGTTCATCACTAAAGGTAATAGCCCAAACACAGGCAATTTCTCCATCAATAAGTAATTTCCATTGGCAATTTTCTGCAACTTCTTTCTCCACCAATTGTGCCTCAAAATGCGGCCACACTACTACCGTTCTTTTAGTATTTTGGTAAGCGGCTGCCATATTGTACAGCTTAAATATTTGTGGTATATCGGTTGGGAGGCAGTTTTGTATGGTCATGACTATTTATTGATAAGAATTTGGTTGCAAAAATGAGCCGATTTTTTGGAAATTACACGAAAAATTTCAGAGTGAAAAAGCACTAAAACCGATGCCTCAATTAATGTATTCAAGAAAACGCCGAAAGCCTTTATAGGATGCTTTATTGATAAAAAATGCTGCGTATATCTTTGGTGTACAATTAATACTTTACTAAAATTATTTTTCGTAATAAAATGGTTTTGCCTTGCATTCTATTATCGATCATTTTAAAAAAAAGAAATTTTTAAATCATTTTTACTGTTGATTTTAATCAAAAATAATTTGCAGTAAGGATACCTCCACAAAAAAATAGGTCCTGATTCCAGAACCTATTTTTAAGTCTATAAAATTGTAATATTTTTTTTATTATTTTCCTTCGTTTCGAAGCTTACTTCTTTTTTTACTGTATCCGAAATATATTACAAAACCAATCGCCAACCAGCCAAATAGACGAAGCCAATTGGTCCAGCCTAAACCAAATATCATCGCAGAGCACACTAAAACTCCTGCAATAGGTACCAATGGCACCCATGGCGTTCTGAATTCTCTTTTAAGATTTGGCTCTGTTTTTCTTAAAATAATTACGGCAATACAAACCAATATAAAAGCAAATAAAGTTCCAATACTTGTCATGTCACCAACAATATCGCCGGGTACAAAGGCAGCAAAAAAACCAACCAATACCAATATGATCAGGTTGGCTTTATAAGGTGTTTTAAATTTAGGGTGTACGTCACTAAAAACTTTTGGTAACAACCCATCCTTACTCATGCTATAAAATACACGGCTTTGGCCCAATAACATCACCAATATAACGGAAGAAAATCCGGCTAAAATAGCTACCGTAACCAATTTACCTAACCAATCGAACCCGGGCATATACGTATTTATTGCAGCAACAACAGAGGCTTCTTTACCCGTGGTTCTAAAAAATTCCACCGGGGCAAGACCGGTTAAAACATGTGCAAATAAGATGTATAAAATGGTACAGATAGCTAAAGATCCAAGTATACCAATTGGCATGGCCGTTTTAGGATTTTTAGTTTCCTGCGCCGCTGTACTAACGGCATCGAAACCTATAAAGGCAAAAAACACCACCCCCGCGGCGCCAAGTATTCCTTTTATTCCACCAAAATTATGACCAATACCCTGGTGATCTACATAAGTTGAGGCCACCGGAACATAGGGTGTATGGTTGGCAGGATTTATAAAGTGCCAGCCAAAAATAATGATAAGAATAACAATGGCCACCTTAGTTATTACAATGATGCCATTTACAAAAGCAGACTCCTGTGTACCTCTTATTAGTAATAAACTAAGTAAACTTACAATACCAAGTGCAGGCAAATTTATCATACCGTGCACCCCTGTTACCGGAGATACTTCAAAAGGTGAATGACACCATTCATAAGCAATGGGTGCAACATGCAATACCTGCACCAATAAATTATTCAGGTATTCACTCCAGGCAATTCCAACGGTAGCCGCACCAACTGCATATTCCAACACCAAATCCCATCCAATAATCCAGGCCAGTAATTCGCCCATTGTGGCATATGTATAAGTGTAAGCACTTCCCGAAATTGGAATGGAAGAGGATAACTCAGCATAACACAATCCGGCGAGGGCACATCCTATAGCTGCAACTATAAAACCGATGGTTACAGCAGGCCCTGCATTCAAAGCTGCTGCAGAAGCGGTACGTACAAATAAACCGGCACCGATAATGGCTCCAATTCCCAAAGCAACTAAGGAGCCTGCACTGAGTGTCCGCTTCAAACCCTTCTCACTATCAGCAGCTTCTGCCAATAATAAACTCACTGGCTTTTTAATAAATAAACTCATAAGAATGCTTGGTTTTATAATTTAAGAAAGAGCAAAATAAACAAATTTCTTTGTATACAAACAACTTGCTATATTTTTAATCAACTACAACCTGTAACAAGCATTAAACACTATATTGCAAATTAATTTTTATATATGATCGATTCAGGCCAGACTGCTGCCAATCCAAAACGTCTTACGCTTTATATTTTTGTTGCAATGATTTTGGGAATTACTACAGGTTTTCTTATTAATGAACATGCAAGTCCAGAATTTATAAAAGATTTTTCGCCTAAAATAAAGTTACTTGCCACCATTTTTTTGCGCTTGGTTCAAATGATTATTGCACCGCTTGTATTTGCTACCCTTGTTGTAGGTATTTCAAAACTTGGCGATCTTAAAACGGTTGGCCGGGTTGGGGGCAAAGCCATGTTGTGGTTTATTTCGGCCTCACTCATAAGCCTTGGACTTGGTTTAATTTTGGTAACGATCACCAAACCCGGTGTGGGCGTAAACCTTGCGAATGCAGATTTAACCGGCGCTAAAGATTTAATGGGAAAGACTAAAGAATTTTCGCTCAACCATTTTATTGAACACGTATTTCCAAGCAGTGTTATAGAAGCCATGGCCAATAACGAAATATTACAATTGGTAATATTTTCTGTATTTTTCGGGGTAGCCGTAACCGCTGTCGGCGAAAAAGGTAAAGTAATTGTTACCGCCCTTGATGCGTTAACCCATGTTGTTTTAAAAATGGTGAGTTATGTTATGCACCTGGCTCCCTTAGGCGTGTTTGGCTCCATGACCGGTGTTATTGCCATGAAAGGTTTAGGAATATTAAAAACCTATGCCTGGTATATCGGTTCTTTTTATTTAGGCCTGGTGGCACTTTGGATAGTATTGTTATCGGTTGGCTACCTCCTCCTTAGAAAGAGAATGTTTACATTAATGAAAAGGCTTGGAGACCCCATGGCAATCGCCTTTAATACGGCAAGCAGCGAAGCGGTTTTTCCAAAGTTGGTAGAGGTTATGGAAAGGTTTGGTTGTAATAATAAAATAGTTTCCTTTACCTTACCATTGGGCTATTCTTTTAACCTTGATGGCAGTATGATGTATATGACATTTGCCAGCATGTTTATTGCCCAGGCTTATAATATTACCGCAATAACAGAACACCCGGGTACACAAATTGCCATGTTATTGGTGTTTATGCTAACCAGCAAAGGCATTGCAGGTGTGCCAAGGGCATCACTTATTGTAGTTTTAGCAACAGGCGGAATGTTTGGCATACCTCCCGAAGGAATTGGTTTGGTATTGGCCATCGACACTTTTTGCGATATGGGAAGAAGCATGACCAATGTATTGGGAAATGCCTTAGCAACCGCAGCTGTAAGTAAATGGGAAGGCGCTTTGGACCACCCTGAGTCAACATCATTTGAAATATTAACTTAACTACAAATTTTTATGTCGAACGTTTTATTCATCTTTTTAAATTTTCATTGGACACAATTATTACAGCCTCAATGGTACATTGAAAATGGAGGATTGTGGTTTATTGTATTTGCAGTATTCGCCGAAACAGGTTTATTCGCCGGCTTTTTTTTACCCGGCGATTCTCTACTTTTTGTAGCGGGTATTTTTTGTGACCAACTGATACAACAAAGTTTGGGTATTACTATAAGCAGCTCCTTTTTAAACCTTATTTTATTAGGCATTATTATTTCTGCTGCCGGCATATTAGGTAATTCGGTGGGTTATTGGTTTGGTAAAAAAAGCGGACCGTTTTTATTTCAAAGAAAAGATACCTTTCTATTTAAGAAAAAATATTTGTTTCAGGCACAGGATTTTTATAATAAACACGGTGCCGGAGCAATTGTAATGGCAAGATTTTTACCCATCATACGCACTTTTGCGCCAATAGTTGCCGGGGTTGTTGGCATGGATAAAAATAAATATATGCTGTACAATATCTTAGGCTGCATGGCCTGGGTATTTACCATGTTATTTGGGGGGCACTACCTGCAACAATTTTTATACAATTGGATAAAATTCGATTTAAAACAACATCTTGAAGTGATTGTTATTGGTATTGTTTTATTAACAACCGCTCCTATCTTTATAAAATTATTGTTTAATAAAAAAAAAGATACTTCTAATTCCCAAAATTCCATGTAGATGATTGCTTTGCCTAAACGTTCAACCTCCATTTTTACCATTGCTGTATTGGTTGCTGCCCTCGGGTATTTTGTAGATATTTATGATTTATTGTTGTTTAATATTGTAAGGGTTGATAGTCTCACCGAAATGGGTTTATCTCCTGTACAGGTAAAAAGCCAGGGCGAACATATTTTAAGTATACAGATGATCGGGCTTTTAATTGGTGGTATTTTGTGGGGGGTGATGGGTGATAAAAAAGGACGGCTTAGCGTACTTTTTGGTAGTATCGTTTTATATTCCTTTGCCAATATTGCCAATGGTTTTGTGCATACTCCTAACCAATATGCCCTGGCAAGATTTATTGCAGGTATAGGGTTGGCTGGTGAATTGGGCGCCGGGATAACCTTGGTTTCCGAACTGATAAGTAAAGAAAAAAGAGGGCTAAGCACTTCGCTGGTAGCGGGTATTGGCTTGTTGGGTGCAGTAGCGGCTTTTTTTGTATCAAAGAATTTTAACTGGCGCATCTGCTATTTTATTGGAGGTGGATTAGGATTTTGTTTATTGCTGTTAAGGATTTCAGTATTTGAAAGTGGCATGTTTACCCAGTCGAAAAAGCTGGAGGTAAGTAGGGGTAATTTTTTTATGTTTTTTACCAATGCCAAACGTTTTAAAAAATATATTTGTGCCATTCTTATTGGCCTGCCTACCTGGTATGTTATTGGTATTTTGGTGGCCTTCTCTAATAATTTTGCTATTGAATTTGGGTTTAAAGAAACCGTAATGCCCAAAATGTCGATCATGTTTGCCTATGTATTTATTTCAATTGCAGATGTGTTGGCAGGCTTTGTAAGCCATTGGTTAAAAAGTAGAAAAAAGGCACTGTATATTTTTTATATTTTAACCATTATTTCAATACTTTTTTATTTTAAACAACAAAATGGCACTGCGGCCGGTATGTATGTAATTTGTGCTGCACTAGGCTTTGCTACCGGCTTTTGGGCAATATTTGTAAGCATGGCGGCCGAACAATTCGGCACCAATTTAAGAGCCACGGCTGCCACTACCGTTCCAAATATGGTTAGGGGTGCGCTGGTACTTGTGCTGTATTTATTTAACTGGTTACAAGGTGTATTTTCTTCTGTAGCGCACCCCTATATTACTGCAGGTTGGGTTACAGGGGTAATTGTTATGGTGATTGCTATTGTTGCCGCTTATTTTACCGAAGAAACTTTTGGTAAAGAACTAGATTACGTAGAAACATAAAACTATAACCTTAACGACATGATTTTTTATTCCATGCCGTTACGGAGGAAAAAAGTTTTTGCCGGAAAGGCGGTAAGCCGTTTTAATAAAATAAATATTATTGGGTAGATAATCCCTAAATGCAATGTGTATGAGACCGCATCTAGTAAATTATACCTTTTTAGATGCAGATTTAAACTTTGTTGCTTGTTTTTTTCAGAAAAAAATAGAGACCATCAAGGAGCAAAAGCTGCTGATAATAAAAAATATTAATATGCATCCTTTGCCTGTCTATTTTAAGTGCTAAAAAATAGTTCGATAAGCATAATTATAAGCTTACACTGGCGGAAAAAGCTGTTAATTTATTATTAATACTACCAACACACTCCATTTAATACCTATTTTTAAAAAGAATTCTCGTTTATTAATTTATATGAAAAAATATTTCTTTCTTTTTATTGTTGCATTATTTACCACCATTTCAGGTACCGCTCAAAACCTTGAGGTAGTAATAAATTATGTATCAACTGACCCTACCGTAACCAAACCTGTTATATTTTATACGACCGGCACAAAACTTACCTGGGATGATTTTAAGGGAAAAGCAGACAAAACCATTGATGCTGCTGCAATAACAAATGCAGGTATTGGGTTTAAAATGGCTTTTCACTCTAAAGATAATTTGGCTACCTTAATAATTAATGTTGACTGCAGTTTTTCTAAAAATGACAGTTGGGTTAAAAGAGGCATGAAAACAGCTTATATTCTTATTCATGAGCAACATCATTTTGACATAGCTTATATTTTTGCCATGAAATTTGTACATGATCTTAAAGTGGCTAAATACACCATGAACAATTACAGCAAGATCATTGAAAAAATATATTACAGCAACCAGACAGCTTTATTAGCGCTTCAAAATCAATATGACGGAGAAACGAAACATAGCCAGATAACAGCCATGCAGGAGGTTTGGAATAAAAAAATTGATAGCGAAATAGATGCTATCTCCAAGCAATAGTATTAATTTAATTGCAGTAACTTTTGGAACCTATTATACATTCACAGGCATTTGTTTAACCTCCAGTTTAAAGTAAAAATTGTTTTAAAATATAATTGTTGGTGACGCAATGTAATCGGGAGTGGTGATAAAAACCCGCAAAAAACAATCAATTCAATTACAATTTTCTGATGGAACGGCGGTAGGGATTGCAGTGAAAAAGCCCGCAATTTACTGCCACTGGTAAAATAACTGCCACTGCGGCTTTGTAACGTAAAGCCCGGCCCCAAACCGACCTTAGGAGGTTTGAGGGACCGCACAAATAACTTTTTGTAAAGTGCAGGCGAAAAAAAATCAACAGGTTTAGCGATATAATTGCAGGTTGCAAAGTTCAGGTTTTTCGCCTGGCAATTACCTTAACTGTTCGGCCGTTCTTAAATTGGGGGCCTTTATAAAATCTTTTGGAAAGCGTTTAAAATAGCGCCACAATATTCCTAAAAACTGCGGATAATCTTTTAAATGAATACCACGGCTTTTTACGGCTACAACAAAGGCCAGACCAAAACTTACTGTGAAATTTAAAAAGCCAATACCCATTACTCCAATAATAGTGTACCACAATTCCTTTGTACTTACCTGGTGATCCAAACCAAAAAAACCTATGGCCGCATTTGCTGCAGAAATAGTGATGTGCCGGATATCGAAAGGCAAACCAAAAGTGGTGCCGATAAAACCGGCCATCCCCAAAAAGAAACCGAGGGAAATATTACCTACCAGAACACCTAAATTATTTTCGACATAATGAATGATTTTATAGCGCCTTTTTTCAGAAAAATTTCTTTTAAAGGAAGATAGATTGCGCATGCGGTCCGCTATTTTACCAAATACCACATAGTTTTCTACATACCCTGCTATGATGCCGCTGGCAAACAGAAAGAATCCGGTAAAACAGGCGTATAGCCAGGCAAAACTATGCAGTGGTTGCTGGTCGGTCAGCAATTTATGTGCAGCCTCCCCAGCGGCAATTTTAACACCGGTAGCTTCAAAAAAAAGCCAGGCTAAAATATAAGTTAGTGGAAAAACAATGATAAGATTACCGGTAAAGGAGGCAAGCTGGGTGCGGCTTACCTTACCAATAGTGATGGCAAGGTTACGCAGATCCGGATGATCACCAATTTTTTGTACATCAAAAGAACTGGCTACATTATTGGCAGTATAAGCGGGTTGTTTGGTAGCAAGTGTTGACCCGGTGTCCTGTATTAAAATAAAGCCCAGCGAGTAATTGGCACTATACAAAAATCCATGCCAAAAGGGAGCCACGGCTACCCTGTTCAATAAATTTTTAATGATGCCAATAAAACTAATGATGATACCGCCGCCTAAAGAACTCCTGAACATCTGCCAAAATTCTTTACGCGTAGTGGTTATAAATTTTTCGCCTGTTCGCCCGCCATGTTCTGCAATTTGATAAGCCAGATATCCGGTGTTTTCACTCAAATATTCGCGAACAGAATTTTTACGATTTTCGTTGTGCACAACAGTTTTAAAATAGGCCACGAAGCGTTCGGTATTAAAAATATTATCCGTATCCAACACATCCAAAATAATAAATAACCTATCGATCTGCTGTTGCAAACGGGTTAACATATAGGTTTGTGCAAGGCTGGTACCATATACAAAACGCTGGTCTTTTACCTTTAAAATTGTTTGGTTACAATTGTGTAAAGACTCCGTAACCCCTACAAGTAACATGCGCTGTGCATCAATATCAGCAATACCTTGCGGCAATTGAAGGTATTGATTTGCCAAACGGTTCTGTTCTAAAAAAGGGAAGTTTCCAATAGCATCACAGGTTTCGGTAATTTGTTTTTCGAGCCCCAAAACAGTTATGCGGTAACTAAGTATTTGTAAGGAACATTGCAATTGTTTTATCAATGCAGGTTCTGTCATATTAATTTGAATACCCAAAATTTCAAAAAACTGGATCCACAAATCGTTATCTATTCCTTCAACCCAGGTATGATCGGTTTTTTTATAAAATATTTTGTTGATCACATATAAAAAGTCATCTTTTGTCTGTAGTTTGGGCAATAGCTTATGTTGCAGTTTTCCCACTAATTCGGGTAAAAATCCTCGGCTGCTGGTAATGCCGCTTTCGGTAAGGGCATTTACGATATTGGTTTTTAAAAATTGACTCAGTAAGGCTTTGCGTAAGGAAAAGAGTGAACTTCTATCCTGGTTCATTTGGTATAGCAATGCTTTAAAACGAAGTTCGGCCAGGTTAAAATCTCTGGAATCTTCCGGCCGTATGGCACCAATTAATTCTACCAAATAATCAAGCGACCGGTTTGCCGAATGCAGTGGCAATACAATTGCTTGGTGCTTCTCCTGCAGCTGCGGTGATATTTTATTTTTTTTTGGTAAACGAAACATGTTTTGTTGTAAGGGTGTTTAATATAACGCAATTAATGTAATTATTAATACAAATCAGACCAATTAAATGTTAACAAAGTTGCACCACAAAATTAAATTACTTTAAAATTTCGACTTATTTTTGCGATATACAATATGACAAATCAAGGAAATACCAAATATCAGGAAGAGGTAGATGTACTAACGGAGCTGGACGAGTACTGCACCCTGATTGTTTGGAACGATGAGGTAAATAGTTTTGAATGGGTTATTGAAACCCTTGTAAGCGTTTGTGGCCATACCCCTGAACAGGCAGAGCAATGTGCCATTATTATTGACAGCAAAGGAAAATATGCAGTAAAAGAAGGAAGTTACGATGACCTTAAACCAATGTGCGATGCCATCACTGATCGTGGCATTGGGGCTACAATTGAGGTTATTGCAAGATAAGGTTGGTAATGCTTTTTTGCCGGTTAGGCGTTAAGCAGATTTTTTGCCGGGAAGGCGGGAAGGCTTTTTTAACTTGCCGTTTAGACGTTGAGACGTTTTGACTTGCTTCAGATTTATAAGTCGTTTTTTGCTGATAACAAATTTAAAACAGGCAGCCTACACGCACACAACTTATAACTCATAACTTATAACTCATAACTTTTTTAACTTGCCGTTATGACGTTGAGACGTTTTTGAAATACTGAAGATTTGTAAGTTGCTTTTTATTGATAACAAATTTAAAAGAGGCAGCTAACACACACCATGTATAACTTATAACTCATATACATAACTCATAACTCTTTATAATTAACTTATAGTTTGTAACTCTATTACCCTGTGCTGAATTTAAATTTTATCTTTACCGTATGGTTTGGTTAAATAATGAACTAACATTTCCCGATGTTGAAACTGCTACAGATGAAGGTATAGTTGCTATTGGTGGCGACCTGAGCATGGAGCGTTTATTGATGGCTTACAAAGGCGGTATTTTTCCCTGGTATAATGAGGGGGAGCCTATTATTTGGTGGAGTCCAAACCCCCGATTTGTTTTATTCCCGCAAGATCTGAGGGTTACTAAAAGCATGCAGTCTGTTTTAAATAACGGTAAGTTTCGCTTTACCACCAATCGTGCATTTACCACCGTTTTACAAAATTGCAAAACCATTGATCGTAAAGAACAGGAAGGCACCTGGATAACCCCTGCTGTACAGGATGCCTACACCGAATTACATAAACTTGGTTACGCACAAAGCGCTGAAGCATGGCTTGATGGAACACTTGTAGGTGGTTTATACGGCATAAGATTGGGCAATGTATTTTTTGGTGAAAGCATGTTTAGTAAAGAAAGTAATGCGAGTAAATTTGCTTTTATAAACTACGTAAAACAATTACAAAAAGAAAATGTAGCGCTGATTGATTGTCAGGTGTACACCAACCATTTGGAAAGTTTAGGTGCAAAAATGATTGAAAGAGCTTCTTTTATGGAATTATTAAAACGTGAATTATAGTTAATATGGAAGTTTATTTAAAAAAATTTACTACTTAAGATAATGGCGCTTTTCACAAAGCGTAATCATTGGTTATACCTGCTAATAGCCTTGATATTTTTACCCCCTTACTGTCCTGAATTAAATCCTGCAAACATTTTCTGGTCAATTCTTAAAAGAAAATTTACCAATAAACTTTATAACACACTTAATGAAAAGAGTGAATTTATAAGGACTGAAACAAATTCTTTATCTACCGAAAGGATAAAAAGCACTTGCGGATTCCCATATATTATCACTAGACTAAATTGGACAGTTTAGTATTTATATTTTATATTACATAGTCAAACACTCCTTAAGGTATTTCTATAATTTGTAACAATAAAAACGCAGGTAATCTCTCACCTGCGTTTAAAAATTTATTACCATTAAATTTTAAGAACCACAACTCACACAACCATCTTCCATCGTGCAACTTGGGCCGGTAAAATCGGTGTTAATATCAGCTACATTATTGCCATTTTCGGCAGCAACAATTTGTGGAATTACAGGGGCCATTTCTTCGCTGCCCTGCTTTTCAATAGTAAACTGAACCGCCTGGGTTGCAGCCTGCGTGCGCAAATAATACATGCCTGTTTTTAAACCTTTCTTCCATCCGTAAAAATGCATGGAGGTTAGTTTAGAAATTGTCGGACTATCAACAAATAAGTTTAACGATTGGCTTTGGCAGATAAACGCACCACGATCAGCGGCCATATCTATTAAGTTCCGTTGCTTTATTTCCCAAACAGTTTTGTACAACTCTTTTATGTCAGCAGGAATTTCATTAATTTTTTGGATAGATCCATTGGCCGCGATAATCCTGTTTTTCATGTCGTTATTCCATAAACCCAGGCTCACTAAATCTTTCAACAAATGTTTGTTTACAATAATAAACTCTCCGCTCAATACCCTGCGAGAATAGATATTAGAAGTATACGGTTCAAAACATTCGTTGTTACCTAAAATTTGTGAGGTTGATGCAGTAGGCATTGGCGCTAACAGTAAACTATTTCTTACACCATGCTCCATTACATCACTGCGTAATGTACTCCAATCCCAACGGGTAGATGGTTGTACATTCCACATATCAAATTGAAAAATGCCTTTTGATAAAGGAGATCCTTTAAATGTTTGGTAAGCACCTTCTTTAATTGCAAGGTCTTTACTTGCCGTCATGGCAGCAAAATATATGGTCTCAAATATATTTTTATTTAAAATTTTAGCCAGGTCACTTTCAAATGGAAGTCTTAATAAAATAAATACATCGGCTAAACCTTGTACGCCCAAACCAATAGGGCGGTGGCGGATATTGCTGTATTTTGCTTCCTCTACCGGATAATAATTATTATCAATTATCTTATTTAAATTAAGGGTTGCCTGGTAGGTAACCTCATATAATTTTTGCTGATCAAATTGACCATTGATGACAAAACGAGGTAAAGCGATAGAGGCAAGATTACAAACTGCTACTTCATCCGGTGATGTGTACTCCATTATTTCCGTGCAAAGATTACTACTCTTGATCGTGCCTAAATTTTGCTGGTTACTCTTGCTGTTTGCAGCATCCTTATACAACATATAGGGCGTTCCGGTTTCAATTTGCGATTCTAAAATGGCAAACCAAAGCTCCTGCGCCTTAATTGTTTTTCTGGCCCTTCCTTCAGTTTCGTATTGTGTGTACAATGTTTCAAAAGCTTCACCGTGACAATCACTTAAACCAGGCGCCTCATTAGGACAAAATAAACTCCATTGACCATCAGCCTCTACCCTTTTCATAAACAAATCGCTGATCCATAAAGCAAAAAACAAATCTCTTGCGCGCATTTCTTCTTTACCATGATTTTTTCTCAGGTCTAAAAACGCAAAAACATCTGCATGCCATGGCTCCAAATAAATAGCAAATGCTCCTTTACGTTTTCCTCCACCCTGGTCAACATAACGTGCCGTATCATTAAAAACCCTCAGCATGGGAACTATACCGTTACTGGTACCATTTGTGCCGCCGATATAACTGCCTGTTGCACGGATATCGTGTATTGCTAAACCAATACCACCGGCACTTTGGGATATTTTAGCAGTCTGTTTAAGGGTATCATAAATACCGTCAATGCTATCCTCCTTCATGGTTAACAAAAAGCAACTGCTCATTTGTGCTTTTGGCGTACCTGCATTAAATAATGTTGGAGTGGCATGGGTAAACCAACGCTCACTCAACAAATGGTATGTTTTAATTACACTATCAATATCTGCTTTATGTATACCAATAGCAACCCGCATGTACATGTGCTGCGGGCGTTCAACAATTTTACCATCTATTTTAAGCAGGTAAGATTTTTCTAATGTTTTAAATCCGAAATAATCAAAACTAAAATCACGATCATAAATAATAGTACTGTCTAAAACTTCCGCATTTTCTTCAATGATCTGCCACACATCATCTGCCAGCAAGGGTGTTTTTTTACCGTTTGATTTGTCAATATACTGATACATTTTCTCCATAGTTTCGGAGAAAGATTTAATGGTGTTTTTATGTAAATTACTTACCGCAATCCTTGAGGCCAGGATGGCATAGTCGGGATGTTTTGTAGCAAGCGATGCGGCTGTTTCAGCTGCAAGATTATCCAATTCCGTAGTTGGTACGCCATCATAAATACCTTCAATTACTTTTTTTGCAACGTCAATGGCATTTACCAATGGACTTAAACTATAAGATAATTTTTCGATCCGGGCGGTTACCTTGTCGAATTTGATGGTTTCTTTTTTACCATTTCTTTTTATAACGTGCATATTCTAAACTTTATATAGAGGTGATAGTTGTGTTGCGCTCTTTACATCTTTCAGACAGAAAAGCTACCGAATTAATAAATAAAATTTTATAATTCGTTATCCACAGATGTGCATTACTTATTTTTTAAAAATCTTCTTCCAGGGAGAATTCCTGAGATTCTTTGGTACCCATTACGCCTGCCTTTTGGTAATCGCCTACTCTTTTTTCAAAGAAATTGGTTTTACCTTGTAAAGAAATCATTTCCATAAAGTCAAATGGATTGGTGGCATTAAACATTTTTGGATACCCCAGTTCAACCAGCCATCTATCGGCAACAAACTCAATGTATTGCTGCATTAGCTTGGCATTCATACCAATTAGGCCAACAGGTAAGGCTTCGGTGACAAATTCTTTTTCGATAGTTACGGCATCGGCAATAATTTCAAAAATGGCTTCTTTTGATAGCTTGGTTTCAAGCATACTGTATAATAAACAAGCAAATTCGCAATGTAATCCTTCATCCCTGCTAATTAACTCGTTACTAAAAGTTAATCCCGGCATCAAACCCCTTTTCTTCATCCAGAAAATAGAACAAAAACTACCACTAAAGAAAATTCCTTCAACTGCAGCAAAAGCTACCAGGCGTTCGGCAAAATTTCCCTTATCAATCCAACGCAAAGCCCATTCAGCTTTCTTTTTTACTGCGGGCACCGTATCAATCGCATGAAATAAGCGCTGTTTTTCCTTAGGATCTTTAATGTAGTTGTCAATTAATAAAGCATAGGTCTCTGAATGGATATTTTCCATCATTATTTGAAAGCCATAGAAGCACCTGGCTTCAGGTAATTGAACTTCGCTCATAAAGTTTACCGCCAGGTTTTCATTTACAATACCATCGCTGGCTGCAAAAAAGGCAAGAATATGAGAAATAAAGTGGCGCTCCCCATCGTTTAAAGCATCCCAGTCTTTTTGGTCGCTGCTTAAGTCAATTTCCTCTGCCGTCCAAAAACTGGCTTCGTGTTTTTTATACATTTCCCAAACTTTGGGGTAATTTATCGGTAGAATTACAAAGCGATCTTTATTCTCTCTTAATAATAATTCTGTGGTGTTTGTGTCAGACATAATGGTAATGTTATTTTATTTATATTAAACGATAATGCAATGACTATTCGATGATAGTATATTTAAACTATATACGTAAAATGCTACCGTTCATTTCATTAAGGTGATTATTTATTTTTCGTATTTATTTTATTTAAACTCTGTGACTATTTACACAAAGCATAAGTTGTATTGGCAAGTGTTTTTGATTATTTAATTCAACTGACAAATATCTATTGCAATAGTACTATCCGAATCAATTTAAATTTTCAAAAGTTAATAACACAGTTTGTTAATATCCTCTGAAACCCATGTTGTGTTTGTATTGTGTTGGTTATGCATTTTTTTTACACATCTTTTTGAGATTTTGGGTATAAAAAAAATAGAAAATTTAAACATTTTAATATTATATTAATCTACAACCATTTACTAAAAGAATACCCATGAAAAAGCCAATTTATATTAAACAAAAAATAAACATATTTACCTTCCAAACTTTTGCTTTAAGGCTGCCAGCGCATCATTCAGCGGTAATTCGGCAATATTTTTTTGTTGTGGCACCGTATTTTGACCCTGAACCTTTGGTCGCTGATTTCTAGCCGGCATTTGCTCCGTTTGCTTGATGGAAAGGGCTATACGCTTTCTTACAGTATCAACTTCCAATACCTTTACTTTTACATGCTGGTTTAATTTTAAAACCTCATTTGGGTCAGTTATATAAGTATGTGATATTTCAGATACATGTACCAGACCATCTTGTTTAACCCCGATATCAATAAACGCCCCAAACCTGGTTATATTAGTTACCACTCCCGGTACTTCCATACCAATTTTTACATCATCAATACCAAAAATATTTGCAAACTCAAAAACCTGGGCTTCACTTCTGGGGTCGAGTCCGGGCTTTTTTAATTCATTCAGAATATCCCTGATCGTTAATTCTCCAATTAACTCTGTAGAATATTTTTTTGCATCTATCTTTTTTAAGAGTTCCTCTTTACCAATCAGGGCGGATAATTCTACGCCAAGATCATTTGCCATGGATTGTACTACCGGATATGCTTCAGGATGTACGGCGCTTGCATCCAAAAGATCTTCTCCTTCCTTAATCCTCAAAAAACCTGCACATTGTTCAAATGCCTTTCCACCCAGGCGAGGAACCTTTAAGAGTTGTTTGCGACTGGTAAATTTGCCAATTTCCTTTCTGTATTTAACAATATTATCGGCTAAAGAGCCTCCAATACCACTTACATAACTTAATAAATGTTTACTGGCGGTATTTAAATTAACGCCAACATTATTTACGCAGCTTATTACGGTAGCATCTAACTTTTCTTTTAAACGAAACTGGTTAACATCATGCTGGTACTGGCCAACACCAATACTTTTAGGATCAAGCTTTACCAGCTCTGCCAGCGGATCCATCAGCCTTCTGCCAATACTAACTGCTCCACGCACGGTAATATCTTCATTGGGGAATTCTTCCCGGGCAATTTCCGAAGCAGAATAAATGGAAGCTCCGTCTTCATTTACCAAAAAAACAGGTAAGCCCAACTGAAGACTCTTAATAAAATTGTCGGTTTCTCTACCAGCAGTGCCATCACCAATGGCGAAAACTTCAATACCATATTGCTGTACCAAATTTTTTATTTTAATAGCTTCGGCAGCAACTTTATTTGTTTCGTGTGGAAAAATAAGGTCAGTTTTTTGCAGTTCGCCTTTTTCATCCAGACAAACAACCTTGCAACCCGTTCTGTAGCCTGGGTCAATGGCTAATATACGCTTGCTGCCAATGGGCGAACTCAATAAAAGTTGGCGTAGATTTTCGGCAAAAACATTAATAGCTTCTTCATCTGCCTTGGCCTTCAATGCAGTCCTGAATTCAGTTTCCAGGCTCGGCTGCAATAAGCGTCGGTAGGCATCTTTTACAGCTTTACGAATCTGATCGCTGCAGGTACTCATTCCATTGATATATTGCGCTTCTATCATTTCCAATGCAGCTTCCTCCTCCGGAGAGATGGCGATACGCAAATAGCCTTCCAGGAAACCCCTTAATACTGCCAATATTCTATGTGAAGGCGTTTTAGAAATCAACTCCGAAAAATCATAATAATCTTTGTATTTAATACCGGCTGTTTCTTTATCTGTTACAACTTTACTTTGGAGGGTGGCCGATGTTTCAAATACCTTACGCAACTTGGCCCTTATTTGGGCATCTTCATTTACTAACTCGGCAATAATATCCCGTGCACCTTGTAATGCAGCGGCTGCATCCAACACTTTTTCGTTAATAAATGTAGTGGCAAACGCCATTACATCAATATCTTTTTGCCCTAATAAAGCGGTTGACAAGGGCTCTAAACCATTTGCCCGTGCAGTTTGAGCCTTGGTAGTCCGTTTTGGTTTATAAGGCAGATAAATATCTTCCAACTCCGCCATGGTTATGGCTTTATCAATTTTTTCCTGAAGCTGGGAAGTCATTTTTTCCTGCTCGGTAATGGTCTTTTCAATAAATGCTTTGCGTTCTGTAAATTCTTTTAAAAATTTAGCCTCATCCTGAATTTGCTGTATTTGCACCTCATCCAACGCTCCCGTTTTATCCTTACGGTAACGGGCTATGAACGGAATGGTAGCACCCTCTTCCAAAAGGCTTAATACAGTTTCTACCTGCTGTATTTTAATATTTAATTTTTGTGCTATAGGTTGTGCAAATGCTGACATAATAATTTCTTTTTTATAAAATCGGGCTGCGAAAATAGTGGTGTGCAGGGAAAGAAAAAATTGAAAATTAAAGAGTATACCATTAAAGCATTGTCAATGTATAATTGGCAAGCAGAAAACATTCTTTTATATCCCAAAATATTTTTTCAAAAGATGCCTGATAAAAAATATCAGCTAACATAGTAATATTATTTATAATGTATTAATTGAATATTGATTTATCATCGCAATATATATGACACGGAGTAAATCGTTTTTAGTTCAACAAACTTAAAAGATGCAGAGAACCCCAATATTTTAAACCCTGCTTTATAAACCTGTTTTTCAACACCTCATTTTTTTAAGCAATGAGACTAATTCGTTTTTCCGGATTTTTTTCAATAAATGCATAAATACTATTTCGGATGGTATCATTATCCGCATAAGGTTGAATGTGATTTTTTAAATCTTTGGTACAAATAATATTCATCGTCGCCGGCAAATATCCCATCCCCCAAAAGCTACCCTTTTCAATTAATAAACACAATTTTTCTTCGTTTTTAATGCCTTTATCCATAACCGCAAAAGTGGGCAATTGCAGTTCCAGTGCAGCTAAAGCTTTGCCTATTTTTAGATTATATAATTCAGCGGATTCCATTTCCAGCAGCTCCTGCTGGGTAATTGGCGTTTTATCGATAAAACAAAATTTTTCGTTCAACCCAAATTCAACAATCATATTTTTTAACAGTACCAGGCCTTCGTGCAATAAATTAAAACTGTATAACTGCGGCAGGTTCTTCTTCTTTTTATCGATTGCAAGTCGCAGGTAACCCCGATTATCTTCAAACATATACAGGGCAAATTTTTGAATTACCTGCTTCTGACTGTAATTATATTTGGGCCATAACCTTTTTATCTCCGTACTTTCCAACACGATGGCCTCCAATTCTGTTGCACATTCTTTAAAGCTAATTTTAAAGATATTGCGTAAAAAATGTTGGCGCTTTTTATCGCCGTCATTGTGTGTAAAATGACTGCTAACCCTCTTTTTTATATTGATTGCTTTGCCTACATAAATGATTGCGTCTTTTGTATCATGAAAATAATAAACGCCCGGTTCTACAGGTAATTGGTTTATATCGGCCTTGGTAAGATGCAGCGGCAACCATTGTTCGGCGGATGATCTTTTTAACATATGATCTATGTGTAAATCGCCTCCATTGGCCAGACAATGTTCAAAAAGCTGCACGGTTGCCAGCGCATCGCCCCCAGCCCTATGGCGATTATTAATTGGTAAGCTAAGGGAGCGGCACAGGTTACCCAAACTATAAGAAGGTAAACCGGGAAAAGTTTTTCTGCCTAACCTTACCGTGCATAATTTTTTTACGTTCAGGTCAAAACCAGCGGCCTTCAGGTTATGTTTTACAAATGAAAAATCGAAGTTTACATTGTGTGCAATAAAAATAACATCGTTTAACAATTCGAAGATCTTGCTTGCCACCTCATCAAAATAAGGCGCATCAGCCACCATAAAATTATCAATACCGGTTAGTGCCGTTATGTAAGCTGGAATTTTTTGCCCGGGATTGATAAGTGTTTCAAAATGGGTAATAATTCTTTGCCCGTCATGCAAATAAATAGCTATCTCGGTAATGCCATTTGCAGCGGCATAACCGCCCGTGGTTTCTATATCTACAATTG
>JAYTHI010000327.1:0-2732 GCA_043732685.1 Ferruginibacter sp.
TACATGGTTTATCAAAAGTAGGAATACTAAACTAATTAGCAAGGATAAATTTTAAAAAGCCCAACAATATTTGTTATTAGGCAGCCTTTATTTTTTATTATACTTCAATTTTAGAGGCTCGTTTAATGAAAGCTAATTTTTCAATTAAAAAATTAAACCGTTCAGCCAGTGCAAATTTTTCAATTTGATGAACGCAATCATTTATACTGCACATTCCAAAATACATGGGTTGTACAATCAATTGATAGGTTCAGTGAATAGTAATTAATGCCGGTTAGCCAGGCAACAAAAAGTATTTTCGCCGTTTGTACCTAAGGCATTTTAATAAATAAAATTAAAATCTTTTAAGAAATTTATTTTTCAACCTTGCCGATTTATCAGGAAATATTGAAAAAGATAACAGCACCTTTAACTTAAGGCCACAAGAATAGTATTATTGATTTTAAAAATTCAAACCTGTTGTAATTTAAATAGAAGTCAGTTAGTTAAGCATACCAATGAGCTTAAATGAAGAAAGACAGGGATGCACTAGTAAAAGAGCAAACAAACTAACGCTCATTAGTTTTGATGGCTTAATTTTGCATCCACATTAAAAAACGATTGATATGCAGTTTCAACTTACAGAAGAACATTTGATGATTCAAAAAGCAGCCAAAGATTTTGCTGAAACAGAATGTCTGCCCGGCGTTATTGAAAGAGATGAACTTCAAAAATTTCCTAAAGAACAAATTGAAAAATTAGCAGCACTCGGTTTTATGGGGATGATGGTAAAACCCGAATATGGTGGTAGTGGTATGGATACCATCAGTTATGTTTTAGCCATAGAAGAAGTGAGTAAAATTGATGCCAGTGTAAGCGTTTGTATGAGTGTAAATAATAGTCTGGTTTGTTATGGCCTGCAGGAATATGCCAATGAAGAACAGAAACAAAAATATTTAATTCCATTAGCTCAGGGCATTAAAGATAACCAATTACATATAGGCGCATTTTTATTAAGTGAGCCGGAAGCAGGAAGCGACGCTACTTCGCAACAAACAACAGCTGAAGATATGGGCGATTTTTATTTGTTAAACGGCACCAAAAACTGGATAACAAATGGTAATAGTGCCAGTGTTTATTTGGTGATTGCGCAAACAGATATCAGTAAAGGCAGCAGGGGCATTAATGCCTTTATTGTAGAAAAAAGCTGGACTGGTGTTACCGTAGGTGCCAAAGAAAATAAATTGGGCATTCGTGGAAGTGATACCCATACCATTATGTTTACCGATGTTAAAGTACCTAAAGAAAACAGGATCGGCGAAGATGGATCAGGATTTAAATTTGCCATGAAAACTTTAGCCGGCGGCCGCATTGGTATTGCTGCTCAGGCATTGGGTATTGCAAGCGGTGCCTACGAAAGATCATTGGCTTACAGCAAACTGCGAAAAGCCTTTGGTAAAGAAATAATGCACCACCAAATTATACAGTTTAAGCTGGCTGATATGGCGACAAAAATAGAATGTGCGCGTTTACTTTGCCTAAAAGCTGCATGGGAAAAAGACCAGCACATAGATTATACTTTAAGCAGTAGTATGGCCAAAGTATTTGCAAGTGAAACTGCCATGTGGACAGCAACCGAAGCAGTCCAAATTCATGGTGGGTACGGTTTTGTAAAAGAATATCATGTAGAAAGAATGATGCGCGACGCCAAGATCACTCAGATTTATGAGGGTACAAGTGAAGTTCAAAGAATTGTAATTGGCCGGAGCATTTTAAAATAAAATATAAAGCAGATAAATACAAGGAGCAGTACCGTAAATGTATATTCTAAGGTAATTACTTACGCAGTGTATAACCTATTATTCAAAGGGCATAATCAATGCGGGATAAGCTGTTCAAAATTTATCCTGGTAAATAATTATGTAGAAAATATTAATAAGCCGTAAGGAGGATTATAGCAACAACTGCATAGTTAAATAAATACGAATACTTTTTAAAAGACAAAATAAAAAAACAAGAACGCCTTACCGCCTTACCGGCAAAATAAAAAAACAAAATACTTAAATCAGCAATTACCCATTAAAAATAAAAGGCAAACAGTAAATTGTAAACCTATATCAGTAATAAAAAACTTATGGCAGTCAATATAGACCAATATAAAGCATTACTTGCAGCATTAAATAGCAAAACCATTTTAGTTGCAGTAAGTAAAACTAAGCCCATAGCAGATATACAAGCTTTATACGATTTAGGTCAGCGGGATTTTGGGGAAAACTATGTGCAGGAATTGGTAGATAAAGAAGCGGTATTACCCAAGGATATTAACTGGCATTTTATTGGTCATTTACAAAGCAATAAAGTAAAAGCAATTGCACCATTTGTACATTTAATTCATGGGGTTGACAGTATTGGGCTTTTAAAAGAAATTGATAAACAAGCTGCCAAAAACAATCGTGTAATTGATTGTTTACTGCAGATGCATATTGCTATGGAAGAAACAAAATTTGGTTTGGATGCAGCAGAATTATCCCAAATTATGAGCGATACTACTGCTTTTAAAAACGTACGACTTACCGGCTTAATGGGCATGGCATCCTTTACCACCGATAAAGATTTGGTTAGAACAGAATTTAAGCAATTGCGGGAGCTTTTTAAAACCGCGCCACAATTTTCAACCTTGTCAATGGGCATGAGCGGAGATTTTAAAATTGCAGAAGAAGAAGGCAGTAATATGGTACGCATAGGGAGTCTGC
>JAYTHI010000328.1:0-2731 GCA_043732685.1 Ferruginibacter sp.
CAGTCACCCACGACACCCTTGCGATTGGCTAACAATACGTACTGCAACGCTTGCTCGGGACTTACACCCTAGAGTTTATGAACATGCCTGACACACAAAAATAACAACTGCAACTGCATTTGTTATTCTATAAATAAATAGGGAATAGTACAGACACTAAATTTTATACCTGAATTTGAACGATAGGAATTTGAAAGATGTTTATAAAATGAAAGTTACCTGGGGAATGCCAAATTTATAGTTGTGTGTAATTTCATAAAGTAGATTAACAGGTATGTATGGCTTATTTTACCGCACACTAAAACAGTTACTTTACGTTTACAGCTACGCTGTGCACAGCTGCAGCCATTTCTTTAATGAGCGACGCATCCTTTTCAATAGCATTGCCTACCACTATAACATCTGCACCTGCTTTGCAATTAAGGTATGCTTTTTCAGGATGGGTAATTCCGCCGCCAATAATTAAGGGTACAGCAATGGCCTGAGCAACTTTTTCAATCATACTTTCTGTAATTGGCCGCCTGGCACCACTGCCGGCGTCCATATAAATTAATCCCATACCCAGCATTTCGCCTGCCATCGCTGTACAAACAGCAATTTCGTTTTTATCGGCCGGCAGCGGACTTGCATTACTAATATAAGAAACTGTAGTTGGCGCACCACCATCCACTACCATATATCCGGTTGACATAATTTCCAGTCCGCTTTTTTTAACAAAAGGTGCAGATACCACATGTTGCCCAATTAATAACTCTGGATTTCGCCCGCTTATTAAAGACAAATACAATAATGCATCTGCGTATTTACTAATTTGTGCAGGACTGCCGGGAAATAATATAGTTGGAATATTGCAATTTTTTTTAATTATCTGTAAACATTCATCCAGATAATTTGAAATTACGAGGCTGCCACCAACTAAAAAATAGTCAACATTTGCAGCAACTGAAAGTGCTATCAGTTGTTTTAAGTTATTATCATCAACCTTATCAGGGTCAATTAATACAGCAAAAGATTTTTTGCCCTGTAGCTTGCGTTCTGTTAGTGAATGATAGATTGGTTTTAACATTAACTCTTTATTCGTTCTTAGCAAAAGTAAAATTTTTAAGCTTATTAAAATAAAGATAGCAAAATCAAGGCTTTGTTAACCATCTTTAATAATCGTAAATTTGAATAATGGACATTAGGGCAGAAATTAAATTTAAAACCGCAAGAAGCGGAGGAAAAGGGGGTCAAAATGTTAACAAGGTAGAAACTATGGTAGAAGGATATTGGCATATTAATGATTCTATGCTTTTTAATGAAGAACAAAAAGAATTATTAAGCCTGAAGCTAATTAATAAAATAAATGCAAAAGGATTTTTATTGGTAAAATCTCAGGAAGAAAGAAGCCAATTGGGCAATAAATTAATCGTAATTGAAAAAATTAATGCCCTTGTAACAAAGGCACTGATAATTCCTAAAAAAAGAAAGCCTACAAAACCCGGTAAGGCAGCTAAAGAAAAAAGGATCAGCACCAAAAAAAAGGCGGGGGAAATTAAACAAACCCGAAGAACTATAAAAATAAATAATGATTAAATTCCGTATAGCCTTTATCCTCTTTAACTTATTTACCTCAATAACTATTGCCCAAAATAGCACGAAAAATATTACCCTTAGTTTTTTAAATACCATACATTTAATTCCAATTAAATTAACGGAGGGAAATTATACCAATACCAGCAAGGAAAATTTTACCATCAGTACATTAAAATATTATATCAGTAATATTGAATTTCATGCAGCCAATAAACAAATTTTTAAAGAGGCAGATAGTTATCACCTGGTAGATGAAGCTGATTCCGCTTCTAAAAGTTTTTCATTTTTTTTACCTCAAAATAATTTCAGCTCCATGTCATTTATGATTGGTGTAGATAGTCTGAAAAATGTTAGTGGTGCTCAAACGGATGCGCTGGACCCCTTAAACGGTATGTTCTGGACCTGGAATACCGGGTATATTATGTTTAAATTAGAAGGAAAATCTCCAAAAAGTACGCTGATAAATAATAAAATAGAATATCATATTGGCGGATTTAAAGGCAATAATAATGTACTGAGAAGCGTTGAAATACAATTGCCGGCTAAAAATGATGGTCTAAGAAAAGCAGGCCGCACAGAAATAATTATTGGCTTCAATTTAGATAAATTTTGGAATGCTGATAGAGGGTTTAGTATTGCTACTTCCCCTACCTGCACTACCCCCGGTTCAGATGCAGCTAAAATTGCAACCAATTATAGTAATCTGTTTCATCTTGTAAACATTACTTACAAAAATTAATAAGTAATGTTATACTGAGGTCCATAAAGTCTTTATGAAATTTTTCCTGCAGCCTCATTATATAAAATGTTAGTGCTTTTATTGTTGTAAGACTACCATTTACATCCTAACGTTAAAGAATTAAGTTCGTTGAAATACAAATCAGACAAGGGTTTGAGTCACCTTGTGATGTCAAACGATTTCAGCAAATTACAGGTTTTTCAACCTTTCTCAATAGGCAAATTCTGCGGAATGAATACCCGCTAATAAACATAGTACGGTAGTCATTAAATCTTATCCTACAGTAAAGCTAACAACCAGTATACCTGCGGAGCTATACCAAAAATAGCAGGCGATTTAAATACCGCGATTGTAGAAAAACAAGAACCGTTTAATTTCTTAACCAGCAATTTAAAATAACGGCAACGGAACCAGTGT
>JAYTHI010000329.1:0-2726 GCA_043732685.1 Ferruginibacter sp.
ATCTGCCGGAAAATTTTCATTGGCAACAATCCAGCTATGGTAACGCCCTACCAACAATTGCTTTCCCAGCCCTTTTAAAAGAGGCGCATCTTCTTTTAAAATATTAATATTGGTGGCAACGCCATGATAAACTTTATCAAGGTTTGTTAAACTACCACCAAAAGACTGTCCGATTGCCTGGTGCCCTAAACATACGCCCAGTATAGATTTAGTGGCGGCATATTCTTTAATCAAAGGCAATAATAAACCCGCCTCTTCCGGTATGCCGGGACCGGGCGACAATATTATTTTATCGTATGCTTTTACTTTTTCGAGCGGTAGCTGGTCGTTTCGAAATACGTCCACCTTTTGATGCGTTATTTTTTCCACCAGGTGAACCAGGTTATAAGTAAAGGAATCGTAATTATCAAAAACAAGAATTTTCGGCATTTTATTTAAGCTGCTAAAAGATGAATGGTTATTATTTTCTGTGTTCGTTATTTCTATTTATAAAACTATACCAGTTCAATGGCAGCTTCATTTATCTCTACTGCCAAACTGATCGCCTGCTTTAAGGCATTCAATTTATTATTTACCTCCTGCAACTCGCTTTCGGGATTGCTGGCAGCAACTATACCTGCACCAGCCTGGCAAATAAGGGTATTATTTTTACTTAAAAAAGTTCGGATCATTATGGCATGGTTACAACTTCCATCAAATCCAATACTGCCAATTGCTCCGCCATAGTAACTTCGTACCGTTGGTTCGTACTGATCAATTAATTGCATGGCCTTAAATTTTGGTGCGCCGCTTAAAGTACCTGCCGGAAAACTAACTGCCAATAACTTAAATGGATTTGTTTCTTCGCCAACCTTCCCGGTTACCTCACTCACTAAATGTATAACGTGACTGTAAAAATTTATCTTTTTATATTGGGTAACTTCCACTTCATTGCACATACGGCTTAGGTCATTTCGGGCAAGGTCAACCAACATAACATGTTCGGCATTTTCCTTTTCGTCTTTCTCCAATTTCAAGGCCAGTAACTTATCTGTTTCGTCATCACCCGTACGTTTAAAGGTGCCTGCAATGGGGTGTACAATGGCTTTGCCGTTTTGTACTATCAACTGACTTTCGGGTGAAGATCCAAACAATTTATAATCACCGTAATCAAAATAAAATAAATAGGGACTTGGATTGATGCTTCTTAAAGCGCGATACACATTAAATTCATCACCTGTAAAAGAGCGTTCAAATCGTCTGCTTAAAACGATTTGAAAAACATCACCCCGATGGCAACTGGCTATGCCTTTTTTTACAATATTGATATATTCCGTATCGGTTAAATTAGAACTTTCTTCGCCTTTGGTTTTGAATGGGAAAACAGGAATATCCTTACTTTTAATTAAACTTTCTATCAACGCCACTTCACTAACAATACCTTCAATGGCATTTTCGCAAATAAACAATTCATTTTTAAAATGATTGATAGCAATAACATACTGATATAACCTGTACCGCATTAAAGGTATTTCTGCAATTGGTTTTTTATGGCCAGATTCCAACGCAGTTATTTTTGAATCTTTGATATTAATAGAATCAAAAAATTGCACCGCATCATAGGTGCTGTATCCAAACAGGCCCTGAGCAACATTTACAGGCTTTGGTGCTTTTTGGGTAATTTGAAAACGCTGCATAAAATCCCACAATAAAGTAGGTATAGCTGTAGGGTTGGTAATTTTAATTTTTTCAACCGGTTGTGCCGGTAACTTAAATTCAACCTGTGTTTTATTGCTGATTTCAATACCGGCAATTGCATTGATACCGATAAAAGTATAGCTGTTTTCACCTGCATGAAAATCGCTGCTTTCCAGTAAAATTGTATCTCTGAACCGATCCCTTAAACGAAGATAAATACCTACCGGGGTATACACGTCGGCAAGCATTTTTTTAAAGGTTGTTTCAATTTTAATTTTAGTCATGATGCTTAACTGATTGATGAATTACCGGAAATATTTTATAGCAGGAATACTAATTTTTTATACATTAAAAAACCCCGACACAATGTGTCGGGGCCTTAATATATTAGATACATACATAGCATTGCGACACGATCAAATTACTGATTGCCACCACCAACTATTATTATATGTACTGTTTATTTTCATTCTGAATGCAAATATGTAGCACATTTTATTAATAACAAAACTTTTTTGATAAATTAAATAAAAAACAGGAAAGCTGCAGTCTTCCTGCTAACTGTTATGGGCATTATAAATTACCTTCAAACAAAATTACGATTTTATGAACCTTATAATATTTGGAGCAACAAGCCTTGTTGGTATGCAATTGGTTAAACAGGCATTGTACAATGGCCACCATGTTAAAGCCTATGGAAAAAATGTTTTTACGTCAAACTTGCCGGAAAGTAAGGAAGTGGAAGTTATTCAAGGCGCTTTATTTGATGGTTATGAAGTAAATAAAGCCTTAAAAGGCTGTGATGCTGTATTAACGGCACTGGGTGGAAATGTGGATGGACTGGACCTTACCCGGTCTTTAGGAATGAAAAACATTGTTGCACAGATGCAGAAATTGCATGTGCAACGCATTGTTGCTCTTGGTGGTATCGGCATTTTAAATGAAGATGCGGACACGTTAATTATGGATACCCCCGAATTTGCGCCCGAATTAATATCGGTTAGTCTGGAACACCAAAAAGCTTACAATTTTTTAAAAGAATCTTCCCT
>JAYTHI010000330.1:0-2723 GCA_043732685.1 Ferruginibacter sp.
GTCCTGCGCAAAAGTGATGCCTCCCTGTTCTTTAATGGCTTTTAATCCCTGTGTGCCATCGGATGCAGTGCCCGATAACACAACGCCTATGGCATGCTCTTGGTGTACTTCGGCCAGCGAAGCAAAAAAAAGGTCGATAGGCAGGTTGCGTTCTGTTTTACTTTTTGCAGGCCTGGGGGCAAGCATTAAAATACCATCTGTAGCCACCATCATTTTATTGCTGGGGATAACATAAATATGATTGGGCAGCACTTTAATATCATCTGTAATTTCCAATACCGGTATCCTGGTAACTTTTTGCAGTATTTCGGGCAGCAGGCTTTCGTGGTTAGGGTCAAGATGCTGTACCAGTACATAAGCCATGCCCGAATCTTCGGGTATGGCTTTCAATAATTTTTTAAAAGCATCGAGCCCGCCTGCCGATGCGCCAATGCCCACCACCGGAAAAAGGTTAGCAGATTTAGTAAGTGTTTGAGCCGCTTTTGTTGTGGGCATGAGTTAGGTATTTCAAAACATTAATGGTTAACAAAATAAAAAACGTGGTGAAAAAAAGATTATCTTCCTATGACAATTCATCTAAAGTTAGCCTTTTAAAAACATAGTTGGCAAAACGTTTAAAACGTAGTTTGTACCCGACTTTACAAGAGCAATTTCTTTTTGAATACATCTTCATCTTGCAATAACTATCTATTGCAACTGGCTTTTCAAAAATCCATCTGGCGCAGAAACCCTCTTCTACTCCAGATTGTTATCAATCGTCCATGAGGCAACTTTTCAATATGGAAATTAGTGTGCGGCGGCAGGTGTTTATGCTGGACAGTTCATTGCAGCCCCGGAGGCAAAAGGCGGCCTTTGGGGACAATTAATGAAGGAAAATAAAATCCTATTTAAAATGTTCAACGGTAATTTAAAATAAACTCAATTAATTGCTATTATAAAATATTGCATTAAGCCAACGAGCCACGCCATCAAGCGTTGCTCGTTTCCAGGCTTTAAAAGTCTTTATAAAAAAGGGGCAAGCTTTTTTGTTTGCCCTTTAAAATTTAATTGTAAAATTCCATTACCTCTGCCTTTGCAAAACTCTCACAAAGTTGAAATGTCTTTTGTGTCCTCAATTTGTCCTATACCACCAAACAGTAAAAATTTCAGTTTTGCTTCTTCATTTTTGTAAGTCAGTACATTTTTAAAATATCCTGCAACCGTTATGCAAAACTTTTCATAACGGTAAGAAAAGAACTGTGTTTGCCTGTTTGCTCCTTGAAATTTAAATTGTGTGCCATGATTATTAATTTTAAATTTTGAAAATAATTTTTTAAAAAAAGGGGCATCAGCATTTTACTAATGCCCGTTTGCTTTCTGTCCTAAAATGGCAAATCGTCTGCAGGTACAGCAACTGCTTCGGCATTTGTTTTAATTGATGTTTCATTTTTTACACCTGCACTTCCGTGTAGCTTAATTGTGGTTACATGAAAGGTTAATGTGGCTTTGGCTTCTCCATCTTTACCGATGTAAGCATTTGTTCCAACACGGCCTTGTAACTCTACCAATGTAACTTTGGTGAGGTATTGAGCAACACCGGGATTAATCCAATAATCACACTGCAAAAATCGCTTTCGCCCTTCTATTTATGTATTATTCCGATCTGCGGCAGTAGCTTATAGTTCACATGCAATTGGTATAATTTTAAGCGGACTGCTTGATGATGGCTCAAGCGGCATGTGGGCTATAAAAAGAAGTGGTGGCACTTGTATAGTGCAAGATCCTAACCAAGCTGAATATCCTGATATGCCGCTTTCAGTAATCAACAATATGGAAGTTGATTATTTAGCAACTTTGCAGGAAATTGGTGGATTTATTGCTCCAGTTATTAAACTTAAAAAGGGAAAGAAAAAGGCTGTTCCTAAAGAGGTGATTGCAGAATCAAAAATTGCAGAAACAACATCCCTGGGCATTAAGGATGTGGCAAAGATTGCAGATATGAGCGTATTTGCCTGTCCGGATTGCGGAGGAAATTTATGGACGGTAAAGACGATATCATCAAAGGTTATCGCTGTCATATAGGCCATGCTTATACCGAAAAGGACCTGGTAATAAAACAGGCAGAAACTGCAAGCACCACTTTATGGGTATCACTACGAATGATGGGAAGAACGAAAACATCTTTTAAAAAAGATGCAACTTGAAACTGAAAAAAAAGGGCATAAAACTTTATCATCAAACCATATAGGACGGCATGATGAAATGGCAAGGCATATTATTACATTGAAAAAAATATTATTTGATTTACAGAATCATGCTACTGCATAGCATTGAAAAATTTATAATTTAAGCCCTCATTATAAAAGCTATCCTGAAACTAGCTGGTTTCACGAATAATATAAGTGGTATTATTTCCTATAAAAACTGATGGATAGTGACATTACAGTTTGAATCCTTAATATATTAAAATTTTTTAAAATTTATATTGTGGCAGCTTTTTTGATTGATAAGTTTAAATATCAGCAAATACAATTTTTTAAACAAAATATAAAATGGCCATTATTTTAACGGATCCTGTGGAAGCAAAATTACCCAAACTTAATTATTTTAATCGTTGGATTTCCCCTTTATTAAATGATGCCAGGGATTTGATATTTATACATTTAACCCTCAAAATCACATTTTGCATAATCCCTTTTTCTATACTGCTATTTATATTTCCTAATGTGTACTGGCTGTTCTAT
>JAYTHI010000331.1:0-8994 GCA_043732685.1 Ferruginibacter sp.
ATACTTCAACCATCGACAAGGAGTTGGGATGGGCTCATAATATTGGATTTAACACCATGCGCGTATTCTTACATTCAATTGCCTGGAAACAAGACCCTGCCGGTTTTAAAAATAGGGTATCTAAATTTTTAACTATTGCTGCTAAATATCATATTGAGCCGCTCTTTGTATTTTTTGATGATTGCTGGCAAAAAGAACCGAAGGCAGGAAAGCAACAATCCCCCAAAATTGGTATCCACAATTCCGGCTGGGTGCAGGATCCCGGGCAGCCTGCCTCCACTGATACATCAAATTATCCCAATCTTGAATTGTATGTAAAAGACGTGCTTACAACATTTGCACATGATAAAAGAATTTTACTATGGGATTTATATAACGAACCGGGCAATGGTAATAAGGGAGATTCCTCCTTGCCGTTATTAAAAAAAATATTTCAATGGGCAAGGGAAGTTAACCCTGATCAACCAATTTCTTCTGGAATGTGGGCCTGGAATCTGGAGAAACTTACTTCTTTTCAATTGTTAAATTCTGATATCGTTACTTACCACAACTACGATGACGCTGCGCAGCATAAAAAAGTTGTAGAAGTATTAAAAGCAAGCGGCAGACCTTTGATATGCACAGAGTATATGGCGCGTACAAGAAATAGCCGGTTTGCAACGGTAATGCCAATGCTGAAAAATGAAAATGTTGGTGCAATAAATTGGGGTTTTGTTGCAGGAAAAACCAATACTAAATATGCCTGGGATACACCAATGGCAGAGGGTGGCGAACCTGTTGAATGGTTTCATGATATTTTTAATGCGGATGGTACACCTTACAGACAGGATGAAGTAAACCTTATAAAAAAGCTAAATAATGTACAATAAATATTATTTAAATTTTATTAATTAATATGGTTGTTATTGATATATGCGGGTTAATTTAAAACTTATTTAATGCAGGTATATAAATATTTTTATAGTACAAAGCAATTGAAGTTGCTATAAGATAAATTTGATAAACAATACTTTTAATTTTTTTTATGTATTGAAATATACCAATTGGTATATTATTGATACAGGTTATTATACCGATTGGTATTTATTAAATTTTAGTCTTAAATGCTACCCATGAGCGAAATTATTTTAAAAGTTACTTTGTCGGATATTGCGCGAAAATTAAATATCACTGCAGCAACAGTATCGCGTGCTTTAAATGATCATCCTGCTATCAAAGAATCTACTAAAAAATTGGTTAAAGAGGCTGCACGAAGTTTACAATATCAGCCTAAAAAAATAGCGTCGTCTTTACGTTTGGGTAAATCAAATATCATTGGTGTTATTATTCCAAGTGCTGAAATAAACTTTTTTGGTTCCGTTATACATGGGATTGAAAAAATAGCCAACGAAAAAAATTACAATGTTCTCATCTACCAAACCAATGAATTATACGAATATGAAAAAAGGGGTGTGCAAACCTTTTTACAATCCCAGGTTGATGGGGTACTTGCTTCTATCTCTAAGGATACCATTAATTTTGATCATTATAGCGATATAAAAAGAAGGGGTGTACCGTTGATTCTTTTTGACCGGGCTATCGATACATTAGGGGTAAGTTCGGTAGTAGTTGATGAATATACAGGTGCCTTCGAAGCAACGAAACACCTCATCTTACAAGGTTGCAAAAATATTGCGCATATTGCCGGTCAACAACATGTTCATATTTTTAACCAGCGTTTAAAGGGGTATGCCGATGCCTTAAAACATCATGGCTTTGTGGTGAATGATGAGCTGATTATTTATGGAAAAGTTAGCATTGAATCCGGTAGAGATTGTATGCAAAAGTTATTGTCTTTACAAATAATTCCTGATGGTATTTTTGCCGTAGAAGATTTTACTGCACTTGGTGCCATACAAGCTATTAAAGTTGCCAATAAAAAAATCCCAGACGAAATTGCCATAATTGGTTTTGCCAATGAACCTTTTGGAGAATACATGTCCCCATCCCTGTCAACCGTTAACCAGCAAACAGTTCTGATGGGTGAGGAGGCCGCTAAAATATTTTTTGATGGAATGATCCATAAAGACCATTATAAAAATAATCCGATAAAAATGGTTTTGGTACCTGAACTAATTTGCAGAGAATCAAGCTCCAGAAGTTTTAACAAATAGTAGTTATTTTTATAAATGAATATGCATTCTTTCTTTTTTTATCTTTTTATTTAATTTAAATGCAAATAAAACCTAAAAGATATTTAATTATTTTACTTACTCCTTTTATTATTGCACTGCTATGCTGCAGTAAAAAATCAATCGGTAATATGGTAGTTCCTATCAAGGTAAATTTACCTGATTCTTCAGGAAAATACCTGGTTTGGAATGCTGCAACTTTGCAAAAAATTGCACCTGTTAAATTTGCTGCTATTGGGTATTGTGGCTATCCCAGAATGATTCAGCTTAAAAGCAAAACACTTGTTTGTGTATACGAAATTTCAGGGGGTACTATTAATTTTATAAAAAGTACAGATCTTGGTAAAACATGGATGGATCCAATAGTTATTTCACATAGTGTTTCCGGCATCAACCGCGCTGTTCCTGAAATATTAGAATTGGCTGATGGTTCTTTACTTGCTTCTTATAACCTGCGTCCTGCTATTTATGACAGCTCAAAACATTATGGAATTACTACTATTAAAAGTTATGATGGTGGACTAACCTGGAAGGATGAACGCCTCGTTTATCAGGCTTCTGCAAAGTCAGCTGATGGTTGCTGGGAACCTGCGCAAATTCAACTTCCTTCAGGCGAGATTCAATTGTTTTTTTCTAATGAAGGCGTTTATACAAATAGTAGTGAACAAAATATTTCAATTTTTAGATCAGTTGATAATGGCTTATCCTGGACAAGCACGCCGCAAATAGTTAATTTTGGGGCCGGAAAAAGAGATGGCATGCCGGTGCCTATTTTATTAAATGGTAAAAATGAAGTATTATTTTCAATTGAAGATAATGGTACCGGACAATTTAATCCATCTATTATTAGAAATTCTTTTTCAGAGAATTGGACAACTGTTGTTGACGCATCAGGCAACAACAGAACAGCAGCACTTTTAACGCCATTATCTTCTGAAATTTATGCGGGGGCACCTTATTTAAGACAGCTGCAAACAGGCGAAACTATCTTATCTTATCAATCAACCGATGGTAGAACAACCCAATGGGATCTGGCTTGTATGAATGTTGTAATTGGCGATAAAAATGGAAAAAACTTTACACACAGATCTATTCCTTTTAACGTGCCTGCCAATAAAATGGGGCTATGGAATTCACTTTGTGTATTACAAGATAATACTGTGCTGGCACTTACTAGTACAAATGCTTTCTCAACAAATAATAGTGTTGAAGTCTGGATGATTACCGGGCACTTAATCCTGCATTAATGTAACATAAAGTTGATAATTCCCTGATCAATATTTACTGATCAGTTTTAAAATTAAAAATACTTTTTATTGTGATTTTTTTAAAAGCTTAAATGATGTTGGCAGGTTAACTATTCGGAAGCCATAATTTAAATACTTGTCCTTTGGTCTTACTTAAATATTATTAAACGTGATTCAATTCTTCAAAATAAAACCTAAAAATTCTTATGACTCAACAGTTTAAAATGTTAAACACCACTGTTCGTAAATGGATTTTATTGCAGGTAATATTATTTGCTGCTCTATCCTTATCGGCCCAAAATATTACCAATATTAAACGACCTGAAACTACTTCGGTTAATAGTTTTTATATTGGTAATAAATTGCCTTTGCAACCACTTAATTTTATTAAACTCCCTGTTGGTGCTATTAAACCACAAGGATGGATATTGAAATATCTTGAATTACAAAGAGACGGATTAACGGGTAAGTTGGGAGAAATAAGTGCATGGCTGGATAAAAGAAATAACGCCTGGTTTAGTGGTAACGGGCAAGGCGATCATGGTTGGGAGGAAGTGCCCTATTGGTTAAAAGGCTATGGCGATCTGGGCTATATTTTAAAGGATGATGCCATCATAAAAGAAACTAAATTATGGATCAACAAGGTATTTGAAAGCCAACAATCCAATGGATACTTCGGACCGGGAATTGTTGAAAATGAACACCAAACTAATACAGGCGCCACCACTGATCTTTGGCCAAATATGCTCATGCTTTGGTGTGTTCAATCTTACTATGAGTATAGCCATGATGCCCGCGTAATTCCATTTATGACAAAATATTTTAAATGGCAACTAACTGTACCTGACAACAAACTACTTAAAATTTATTGGGAAAATAGCAGGGGAGGCGATAACCTTTACAGTATTTATTGGCTATATAATATTACCGGCGACAAATGGCTGCTGGATCTTGCTAACAAAATTCATCGCAATACAGCTAACTGGGCTCAAAAAAATAATTTACCCAACTGGCATAATGTTAATATAGCGCAATGTTTTAGAGAGCCTGCTACCTATTTTATGCAGACAAAAGATAGCAGTGATCTAAAGGCCACATACAATAATTTTTATCTGGTTCGAAATCTTTATGGTCAGGTTCCCGGAGGTATGTTTGGAGCTGATGAAAATGCCCGTAAAGGTTTTGATGATCCAAGGCAGGCAGTGGAAACTTGTGGCATGGTAGAACAAATGGCCAGTGATGAAATATTGACTGGTATAACAGGCGACCCCATGTGGGCAGATCAATGCGAGGATGTGGCATTTAATACTTACCCTGCCGCAGTTATGCCAGACTTTAAAGGACTTCGATATTTAACTGCGCCCAATATGGTGGTTAGCGACAGCCGAAATCACGCTCCGGGTATTCAAAACGAAGGACCTTTTTTAATGATGAATCCCTTTAGCAGCAGGTGTTGCCAACATAACCATACACAAGGATGGCCTTATTATGCTGCCCATCTTTGGATGGCTACACCTGATAATGGCATTGTGGCTTTAATGTATAACAGTAGTGAAGTAACTGCAAAAATGGGCACCGGTAAAGGAAGTTTCGTAACACTTAAACAAACTACAAAATACCCTTTTGAAGAAAGTATTAAGATCGAGATCAGTACTTTAAAACCAACCAGTTTTCCACTGTATTTACGCATTCCTAATTGGTGCAATCTTGCAAAGATTACTATAAATGGTTTTGAAGAAAATCTATCTTTTAAGCCGGGCTCTTACGCAAGAATCGACAGGAAATGGAAGCAGGGTGATATCGTTGAATTAAAATTGCCCATGGCACTAAAAGTAAATAAGTGGGAAAGAAATAAGGGAAGTGTTAGTGTTAATTACGGACCGCTTACCTTTTCCTTAAAAATAGACGAGTCCTACAAGATGATGGATAGCAAACAATCTGCTATCGGTGATTCGAAATGGCAGCAAAATGTAGACCAGTCCAAATGGCCTGCTTACGAAATATACCCTGCTAGTATGTGGAATTATGGATTGGTACTAAATGACCAGCCATTAGACAAGCAATTCGAAATTGTAAAAAGGGACTGGCCAAAGGATGATTTCCCCTTTGCTCAAAATAGTGTTCCTATCCTCATAAAAGCAACTGGTAAAATAATTCCTGAATGGGTGTTGGATAAGTATGGCTTATGCGGATTATTACCTCAAAGTCCGGTAGTAGAAGAAACTAAGGCTCAACAAATAGAGTTAATTCCGATGGGGGCCGCAAGATTGAGAATAGCTGCTTTTCCTGTAGTAAAATAGTTGTATAAATGGTATTTTATAATTAGAATTAAATCACTACTTAAATCAGAAAAAATAGGATTTTCTTGCAAAAAATTAAATACTTACTATCATAATTTAAAAAATTATTTTATGAAATATACCAAATGGTATTTTTTAATGTATATATTATCTTTCTTTTCTTTTTATCAGGGGTACACTCAGTCTATTAAAACTTTCTCAAATCCCTTGCTACCCGCCGGTGCTGACCCTTGGTGCACTTTTAAAGATGGTTACTATTATTATACCAATACCACAGGTAAAAATATTACGATTTGGAAAACCAGGAGTATTCCGGATTTGAAAATTGCTGAAAAGAAAGTTGTTTTTGAACCAACAGGTAAAGGAGCTTATGCAAAGGATTTTTGGGCACCTGAAATTCATTTTTTAAATGGTAAATGGTATATTTATTTTGCTGCAAATACCGAAACCAATTCAGGTCACCGACTTTGGGTATTAGAGAATTCTTCACAGGATCTATTAAAAGGAGACTGGATAATGAAAGGTAAACTTACCACACCCGATGATAAATGGAGTATTGATGGCTCCGTATTTGAAAATAAAAATCAGCTTTTTGCCATTTGGTCCGGTTGGGAGGATGATTCCAATTTTCAACAAAATATTTATATTGCTAAAATGAAAAACCCCTGGACTATTGAAGGCGTTCGAACTAAAGTATCAAGCCCCGAACTGGAATGGGAAATACATGGAGATTTAAATAAAAATGATATACCCAATCATGTAAATGTAAATGAAGGTCCCGAAATATTAAAGCATCAAAATAAAATCTTTCTTATTTATTCTGCAGTGGTTGCTGGACAGATTTTTATGCCCTTGGTGAATTAAGCGCTGATAAAAATAGTGATTTGATGCAAGCGGGTTCCTGGATAAAAAAAAGAGAACCTGTGTTTAAACAATCCATAGAAAATAGTGTGTACGCGCCGGGACACAATGCATTCTTTAAATCTCCTGATGGAAAGCAAGACTATATTTTGTATCATGCCAATGATTCATCAGGACAGGGTTGCGGTGAAAAAAGATCTCCCAGGGCGCAACCCTTTTCCTGGAGTAAATTGGGTGAACCTCAATTTGGGATACCTGTTAAAAAAGAACAAAAATTGGTAATGCCCTCCGGAACAATAAGTGATTGAATTAGGGTCTTTTAAAATAATAGATTAAATATTTTTAAGTCTTAATTAAGTTTTACTGAATAGGATAACCTTGATTAAAATTATACCGGAATGCTATTTTTAATTATGTTTTGAATAATATAAAAACGGCGTATACAATTGTTTAGTTACTGCTAATTTTATCGGGAATAACATATCGACCTTTACTTAAAAGTATTGTTAAATTAAAATATTTGGAATCTTTATTAAAATTAGCTCTTGATTTTATTTAGGATTGGCTACTTTTTTAAATCAGGATAAATAGTTTTATTTTTACTCAAATTTCCTTTTAAATGAAAACCTTATTTCTTCTTGATTTACAATCTTCCTTATTTAGTAGACGGGAAAAAATCCTATATTTTATTTTATTCATTTTCTTTTTATCACTTTATATGCCCGGTATTACCTGGCTTTATAATGTTATGATGTATGTTCTATTTGTATACAGTTTCTTCTATAATTCTCTTACAGAAAAATGGCGGCTTCTTAAAATGCGAAAGGAAATAATTATTATTAGCTGCTTTTTTTTACTTAATTGCATAAGTGCATTGTGCTCAAATAATGTAACAGTTGGTATATCCTTTGTGGGCCTTCGAATTAGTCTGTTTGTACTTCCTGTTGCGGTTGGTAGTTTATTTATAAGAAAGGAATTAAAAGATAGATTGATCTTTGCCTTTTCAGTGGCTACCAGTTTTTCAGCCTTAGGCTGTTTGTTATGGAGTATTTTTAAAGCCATAAAATTAAAGGATACCTCTTTATTGTACAATGATAATTTAAGTGATATTATTAATTTGCAATCCATTTATTTTGCCATGTTCCTTAATCTGGCCTTATTTGGTTTATTTTATTTAGGTATTACAAAATCGATACTAATAAATAAAATGATACTGATTTTAATGTGCATATTTTTATTGGTTATACATTTTTTATTGGCTAGCCGAATTGCAATTGTTATTTTATATTCCACCATTTTAGTGATAGCACTCTACTATATTATTAACCGAAAGAAAATACTGCCTGGTATTTGTGTACTATTATTTATGGCAACCGGCAGCTTTTTATTGGTAAAGGTTTTTCCACAAACAGTAAATCGGTTTAAAGAACTTGAATACACAAAGTTTGATTATAAAAGTACGGCAGAGGATAGTCATTTTACCAGGACATTAACTGCTGATCAATGGAATGGGGCAAATACCAGGCTTGCGGTTTGGAATTGTGCCTGGGTTGTAATTGAAAATAATTTTATGTTTGGTACACAATTGGGGGATAAAAAAGAAGCCCTTAAACAGCAATATATAGCCAAAGATTTTAAAGAAGGGTTTAATAAAAATACCCACAATAACTATCTTGATGTTTGGATGAGTCTTGGGCTGGTAGGGTTAATTATATTTTTAGCCGGTTTTTTTATTGTACCATTATACCATACAATTAACGAAAATGATTGGTACGGGGTAGTAGTAATCATTGCTTTTTTAGTTTCTTTATTTACTGAAACATATATGGATCGTACAATGGGCAATACCATGCTGGCTTTTTTTCTCTCCTTTATAACCTGTTATAAAAAGCCCAACGGATTTGTTGAAGAAGCCAGCAGTACTAAGTTTTTTAAAAAGGAAATTTAATTTACCCATTCCATTGGGTAAAGGTTTTTATTAAGGTCCTTACTTCGCTATCTGCTTATAAAAGGAAGCTGGCCAGTTTATAACTTAAGGAAAATATATAATTTCAATTTAAGAAAACATTTTATTAAAATCATTTAAGTTTAGTCTGGAATTAATTCCGCAAAGGTTTAAGTATTATCGAATTTATTGGTGTTATAAAATAGGGCGTAATAAAATATTTGTATAAATATTTACTTAGGCATTGTCTTTCTGGTATAGTGCAATTGCAGTAGCAGTATCTCCCATAAAAATTAATTCGCCCTGTTTCATATAGGCAGTGCGTCTGCAATATTTTGCAATAACACCCATGCTGTGACTAACCAGGATAACAGTCTTGCCATCTATCCAGGATGATTCAAAAACCTTTACTGCTTTTTCCTGAAATTTCATATCACCAACTGCAAAAATTTCATCTAAAAACATAATGC
>JAYTHI010000332.1:0-2688 GCA_043732685.1 Ferruginibacter sp.
GGTAATATTATTGCATCCGTAAAGAGCGCCGATAAGGAAAGCTATGAAGCGGTTTTACAACAAGCGCAATTGGCTTTTGTAGCATGGCGACAGTGGCCTGCACCAAAACGCGGCGATATTGTACGGCAGATCGGTGAAGAATTACGGTTGCAAAAACATGCCCTTGGTCAATTGGTGAGCTACGAAATGGGTAAGAGTTTGCAGGAAGGTTTGGGAGAGGTACAGGAGATGATTGACATCTGCGATTTTGCTGTTGGCTTAAGCAGACAACTGCATGGTTTAACGATGCACAGCGAAAGACCCGGACATAGGATGTACGAACAATATCATCCATTGGGCATTGTAGGGATAATTTCTGCCTTTAATTTCCCGGTGGCGGTATGGAGCTGGAATACTATGCTGGCATGGGTTTGCGGAGATGTATGTGTATGGAAACCAAGTGAAAAAACACCCTTATGTGCAATAGCTTGTCAAAATATTACCGCTAAAGTTTTTAAGAAAAATAATGTCCCGGAAGGTGTAAATACCTTGGTAGTTGGGGATAGGATTGTTGGAGAATGGATGAGTAACGATACAAGGATATCCTTATTATCTGCAACCGGAAGTACCCGGATGGGAAAGGCGGTTTCGGCTGCTGTTGCTGGCCGGTTAGGCAGAAGCTTATTGGAATTAGGCGGAAATAATGCCATAATTATTAGTAAAGATGCAGACCTTGATATGGCCCTGATTGGTGCTGCATTTGGCGCAGTAGGTACGGCCGGTCAACGTTGCACCAGTACCAGAAGGTTAATAATACACGAGAAAGTGTACAATAAATTTAAAGAGAAATTGGTAAATGCCTACGCTCAATTAAAGATAGGCGACCCTTTGAATGAAAAAAATCATGTTGGTCCGTTGATAGATATTGAAGCCGTAAATATGTATAAAGATGCCATTGAAAAATGCAAGGCTGCCGGCGGTAATTTTATTGTGGAAGGAGGTGTTTTAAAAGGGAAAGGCTATGAAAGTGGCTGTTATGTTCGCCCCTGTATTGCCGAAGCTAAAAATGATGATGCCATTGTACAACACGAAACTTTTGCACCCATATTGTACCTCATGAAATACAAAACTCTGGAAGAAGCCATTGCTTTGCAGAATGGTGTTCCGCAGGGCTTATCGTCTGCTATCATGACAAATAATTTAAGAGAAGCCGAACAATATTTATCCTTTGCCGGCAGCGATTGTGGTATTGCCAATGTAAATATTGGTACCTCCGGAGCAGAAATTGGCGGTGCATTTGGTGGTGAAAAAGAAACGGGCGGCGGCAGAGAAAGTGGCAGCGATGCATGGAAAGTATATATGAGAAGGCAGACCAATACCATTAATTATACGGATAAATTACCTTTAGCTCAGGGAATAAAATTTGATTTATAATTTTAAGCAGGTTGTATTACCTGTTCAATGTGTAATAATATAAAAGCTATTTTTAAAAAATGGAGGCAAGTCAATGGCCTCCATTTTACCTTTTTTCAATTAATATTATAAGAGAATAGCTTATACTCACAAGTTTTTATGTAAATCCCCGCTGCCTGTTAAAATAGTTCATACAACATAAAAAACGCCACAAATTGTGGCGTTTTTTATGTATTGCTTAACTTAAATTAGTTTGTTTTCCAGGTATTGTTTGCAAAATTAATATCCGGCAAAATTTTATCCGGATCAAGCACTACCCTTGCCAGTTTCTCGGTGGTTGGTAATTTTACTTTCCAGGTGGCGGTATTGTTCCAAATTTCTACGGGTAATTTTAAAACACCCTTTGTACCATTTATTGTTTCGTAAGCAATGGTAACCGGCATGGCCATCCTGTCTAAATTAATAATGGTTACAACTGCACCGTTTTCTTCTTTATCGTTTTCGTATTTTACCGATTCAATTGCCTGGTCTAATTTATAATTTTCCAGAAACCAGCCTTTCCAAAACCAACTGAGGTCTTCCCCTGCGGCATTGTCCATAGTTTTAAAAAAGTCCCATGGTGAAGGATGTTTAAAAGCCCATCTGTTGATATAGGTTTTAAAAGCATAGTCAAATCTGTCCGGTCCTAAAATTTCATTGCGTAACAATTCTAAACCATAGCCCGGTTTTAAATATAAGGCTGTGCCAATATTTGCTTCTTTAATAGCATCAGGCGTATTCATTATCGCTTCACTGGCCGGCGAAAACATATAACCGGTGAGGGCTTCCATATTTTTAGGACCTTCATTATACTCGCCTTTATTAAAATCCTGGTGGGCTAATGAGTTTATAAAAGTATTAAATCCTTCATCCATCCAACCATATTTACGTTCGTTGCTACCCACGATCATTGGAAACCAGGTATGTCCAAATTCATGATCTGTAACTTCAAAAAGTTGATCTTCTTTGGCTTTCCATCCGCAAAAAACAATACCGGGATATTCCATTCCGCCTACATTACTTGCCACATTTGTAGCGGCAGGGTAAGGAAATTCGAACCATCTTTTACTGTAATTTTCAACACTATTTTTGGTGTATTCTGTTGCCCTGCTCCAGGCTTTATCACCGGCACTCTCCACCGGGTAAACGCTCATGGCCAAACAATTTTTACCACTTGGCAAATTAATTTTAGCTGCATCCCACATAAAAGATTTTGAGGAGGCCCAGGAAATATCCCTTGCATTGTTAATTTTATAA
>JAYTHI010000333.1:0-8965 GCA_043732685.1 Ferruginibacter sp.
TCACCCGTAAAAAATCTGTAGTCCCCCCGCTGGAAGTCAAAAAAACGGAAAGGCTTGTTATACCTGAATTATTTTCTGGTTAAGTGCAATGTGGGTTAACATTATTAGCAGACGGTTTGTCAATAACAGTTTCATCAATGGTGTCGCTAAGTAAAACACAAACCGAATCAAATCCAATAGTTTGGCTGGTGCTGTCTTTATTTAATACCACATCAAAATAAGTGAGCTGATGCTTGTTGCCGGTATTAAATTTATCAAGGTTTTTCCTTTCGTAATTATTGGTGTTAAATACAGCTACTTTCATTTGTGTTGACTTAACGTTTATAACTACTGTTGCCTTACCCCTTTTGCTTTTTATTGAAAAAAGTTATTAATAGCCGGCATCTATTAGTGGAAATTGTACTGCATTTTTAGATAGCAAGGTGACCAATTTTCTTGAACCAGGCATTACACAATTATTCAAAATATTTATATCATTCACACATTGTACATATTTGTATGCATCGGAAAATAGCTTAGGATTAGTATTATAGTAGTCTATGCTGATTTATTAAATTAGTTGCAGAATCATTTGATTAAATACGGAGAATGTATCAACATCCGTAATTCCATAATCGCTAGATATAAACTATGGGATAAAGATTAGAATATAAATAAACAGCTCCTTTTTCAATATGTTATCCTTTTTAGATAACAACATATTTATCAAATGTTATGAATTATACAAATCATTTCCAAAATGATGTAATAAAGAATCCTTTAAAAGGGCGCAGCTTTACACTGCATTCATACAAAAATTTCCCCTAAATTAAAAATGTATAATTAATTATGAATTGGTTACTTGAAACTTTAAGAAATCACCCGGAACTGGCCATCTTTTTAACCTTAGGTGTTGGCTTTTGGATGGGCAATAAAAAGATCGGAAGCTTTAGCCTAGGTGCTGTTACAAGCGTGTTACTCGTGGGCGTATTGGTGGGCCAGTTTAAGATTGATATTTCGTCTGATGTAAAATCAATGTTTTTCCTCCTGTTCCTTTTTGCAGTAGGATTTAGTGTAGGTCCGCAATTTTTCCGGGGATTAAAAAAAGATGGCCTTTCACAGGTACTGTTTGCTGTTATTGTTGTTGCAATGTGTTTATTATGTACCTGGGGTGCAGCCAAAATTATGGGGTATAATATGGGTCAGGCGGCAGGCCTGCTTTCGGGAGCCAATACCATTTCAGCCGTTATTGGAGTTTCTACAGATACAATCAATTCACTTGGCCTTTCTGCAGACAAAACTAAAAGTCTTATAAATTCAATACCAATATCTTATGCAGTCACGTATATTTTCGGCACTCTTGGCGCAATTTTGATAGTTTCTAAAGTTGGACCGCTTTTACTTGGTGGATTGGATAATGTAAAACGGCAGTGCAAAGAATTAGAAGCGAGCATGGGCAGCAATGCTCTAACTGGAGAAGAAAATATATTTCCTGCTGAAGAACGTGTTATTTATAATGCTTACAGAATATCAGCAAACTCATTGGCAAAAAGAAAAACGGTTGCTGAACTGGAACTATTATTAGACAGTAAAGGGCATCGACTTTTTGTTGAACGTTTACGCCAGAGGGGGAAGGTAGAAGATATTAATAAAACTATTGTGATTCAAGAGAAAGATGTAATTGTACTCGGAGGAAGAAAAGAATTTTTGATAGCAGAAGAAAGTTTATTAGGTGAAGAAGTTAATGATGTGGAACTACTGGATTTTCCAATAGAAAAGCTAAGTGTATTACTAAGCAATAAGCATATTACAGGAAAGACACTCGGAGATTTAAAAAAGAAACTATTCATGCACGGCGTAGCAGTAAGTTCAATAAAAAGAATTGGCGCTGAAATGCCGGTATTGGATGGAACAAAATTAGATCACGGAGATATGATAGAGTTGTCTGGACTTAAGAAAGATGTAGAAATTGCAATACCGGAGATTGGTTATGCTGAAAGGCAAACGAATAAAACTGATATGGTATTTGCAGGACTTGGAATTTTTCTTGGAGGTTTATTAGGAGCTATGGTTTTGCATATTGGTAAAGTACCATTAAGCTTAAGCACCAGTGGCGGTACGTTAATAGCCGGTTTAATATTTGGCTGGCTTCACAGCAGGCACCCCAACCTCGGGGCTATACCTGAATCCACTTTATGGTTTATGAATAAAGTAGGCCTTTGCACATTCATAGCGATTGTTGGTATTATGGCAGGCCCCTCTTTTGTTGACGGCTTTAAAAGTGTTGGCCCTATGCTTTTTGTTGTAGGGGCAATTGTAACAACCATTCCTTTGATTGGAGGAATTTTAATGGGCAGGTATATTTTCAAATTTCATCCGGCACTAACTCTTGGATGTATTGCCGGGGCAAGGGTAAATACTGCCTCTTTAGGCGCAACTCAGGATGTTTTAGATAGCAAGACCCCAGCACTTGGGTACACAGTAACGTATGCAGTAGGCAATACTCTTCTCATCATTTGCGGAGTAATAATAATATTATTAATGAAATAATCAAAATCATGATCACAAAAATAAAAACTTCCAGGAGCACCGAAAAAAGATTAGAAACTCTTAGCCCATTTGAACTAAAGGATAAGTTGATTTCATTGGCAGAAGACAATACCCGTAAGAGCACCGCTCAAATGTTGAATGCAGGCAGGGGGAACCCTAATTGGAATGCTGCGGAACCAAGAGAGTCATTCTTTGCCTTAGGTTCATTTGGTATTGAAGAAACAAAAAGAACAATGGATTTGGGCTACGGATTAGCAGGCATGCCAACTAAATCTGGCATAGCAAAAAGGTTTGCTTTGTTCTTAAAAAAGAATAAGGCGCTTGGCGGTGCTGCATTGTTAAAAAAATCGCTCGACTACGGAGTTAACGAATTAAAATTTGATAAAGATGAATACGTACATGAATTAGTGGATAGTGTGATTGGGGATAATTACCCCACACCTCCGAGGATGCTCAAACATTTTGAAACCATAGTCCAGCATTACCTTGATCAGGAAATGTGCAATAACAATCCGCCTGAAGAAAAATATGACCTATTTGCAACAGAAGGATCAACAGCGGGTATCTGTTATATTTTCGATTCACTAATGCAAAATTTCCTGGTTGATCGCGGAGATAAGATCGCGTTGCTTGTACCTACGTTTACACCCTACATCGAAATACCCGTTTTGGATCAATATCAATTTGAGGTGATAAATATTAATGCGGCCAGTACTACAAAAGACGGCTTGCATAGCTGGCAATATCCGGATAGTGAAATTGATAAACTGAAAGACCCGTCTGTAAAGATTGTTTTCGTTGTTAATCCAAGCAATCCTCCTTCCTATGCCATCCACCCTGATACCATCCAGCGATTGGTTAAAATAGTTAAGAATGACAACCCGGATATGATGGTAATAACCGACGATGTTTATGGAACATTTGTTCCCGGCTTTCGTTCACTGATGGCAGAACTTCCTTACAACACGCTTGGGGTTTATTCCTTCAGTAAATATTTTGGATGCACGGGTTGGCGCCTGGCCGTAATAGCATTGCAGGAAAGAAATGTGTATGATAAGATGATTGCTGGTTTGCCTGAAAATAAAAAGAAAGCATTAAATAAGCGTTACAGTTCCCTAAGCCTTCATCCTGAGAAAATAAAATTTGTAGATCGCCTGGTTGCTGATAGCCGTTCCGTTGCTTTGAATCACACAGCCGGCCTTTCATTGCCACAACAGGCACAAATGACTCTTTTTTCCCTCTTTGCTTTATTGGACAAAAAAAATAAGTACAAAAAGTTGACGCAGGAAATTGTGCAGAAAAGATTGAAACTGTTATGGACTTCTGTTGGTTTTAAATTACCCGCTGACCCTTTACGTGCCGGCTATTATGCAGAAATTGACATGATGCTTTGGTCTGAAAAATTTTATGGAAATGACTTTGCAAAATATATGAAAAATAATTTTGACCCAGTAGACATCCTATTCCGGCTGGCAGAAAAAACGTCCATTGTATTACTAAATGGAGGAGGATTTTCGGGACCAGAATGGAGTATCAGGGTATCGATGGCCAATTTAAATACAGCTGATTATTCGATCATTGGCAATGCCATTGCAAAACAGTTGCATGAATATGCTGCGTCATGGAACTCATCATTAAAATAAAAGCTTTCTTAGCAAAATAGAAAAAAGTTACTCAAACTTTATACACACAAATAAATAAATAACTAACAATAAATTAAAATGAAAAAATTATTCTTACTGCTCCTCTTAGCATTGGCTTGCAGCCACCTTTCTGCACAAAAACTTCCCCACATAATAATTTTGGCAACGGGTGGAACTATTGCCGGCAAAGGGGCATCTGTAGATAAGTCAGGATACACAGCAGGTGTAACGGCAATACAGGATATGATTAACGCTGTTCCAGGAATTGAAAAATTAGCTACTCTCAGCGGAGAGCAGATTTGCAACATCGGAAGTCAGGATATGACAATCGATATTTGGATTAAACTAAATAGACGGATAAATGAAATTTTTAAAAATAACGAAGCGGATGCAATCGTAATTACTCATGGCACAGATACCCAGGAGGAAACAGCTTATTTTTTAAGCCTTACTATTCGTTATGATAATCCGGTTGTAATTACAGGTTCTATGCGTCCGTCTACAGGCATGAGTGCCGACGGCCCAAAAAATTTATATGATGCGGTTACCGTAGCCGCAAGCCCCTTATCAAAGGGACGGGGAGTAATGGTTTCTTTTAATGAAAGCATTTTCTCTGGCAGGGAAGTGGTTAAAACAAACACCACGCATGTAAACGCATTTACATCGCCTAACACGGGCCCTATTGGTTTGGTGTATGATGGCAAGGTTAACTATTATGGTGAGAATCTGCGAAGTTCCAATAAAAATACACCTTTCGATATTTCCGGCTTAACAAAACTTCCGGATGTTGCTGTGGTAGAATTATTTGCCGATGCGTCTGACGTAGCTGTTAGTGCCTATACAAATGCGGGTATAGATGGTATTGTCATTGCCGGATTGGGAAATGGCAATCTCAATAAAATTAATACTGAAGCCGTTAAAAAATCGATAGTAAAAGGCATAGTAATATGCCGTGCAACAAGGGTATCTACTGGCAGGGTAATATTGCATGATGAAACCGATGATGCTAAATTAGGAACTATAGTGGCGGACGACCTTAACCCGCAAAAGGCAAGAATACTCTTAATGCTTGGTCTTACCCAAACAAAAGATAGAAAAGTATTACAGAATTATTTTTTCAAATATTAGCCCCTATAAATAAAAATCAATCATGAAACAATTTATATTCTTATTTAGCTTTTTTATACAGTTTATTTTAATGGCAGATGCTCAGATGCAAAAGCAGATTGATACATCGATTAATCATTCTACTAGGATCATTCCTGTACAAAAAGCTGAGCTGCTAAAAAACGTGGATTTAATCGCCAATATGCAATTCGCCAATAATAGTTTTTTTCAGGATAATAAATATACAGCCAGCAAATTCTCGATGAACCAGTTTCGCCTGGAAATAAAGGGGCAGGTATTCGACAATGTTTTTTTTCGTTTCCGTGACCGCTACACCAGAGATTTTATAACACAGTCTGTTGATAATATAAGCCACTCAACAGACCTCGCATTCATTGGTATAGACTTATCTTCAAAATTTAGTTTAGCAGTTGGTAAAATGTGTGCTGATTATGGAGGTTATGAATTTGATGCAAACCCCATAAATATTTATGAATATAATGACATTGTTGAATACGCAGATAACTTTTTAAGCGGAGCGCAAGTTTCCTGGAAAGCTTCTAAAAATCATCAATTTACGCTGCAGGCCCTTAATGCACGAACTCAATCATTTGAACAACTTTACGATAGTATTCCCGGTATTAAGGCAGCAAAATTCCCCTCAGTCATAGTTGGTAACTGGAGAGGAAGTTTTGCGAATGGCAAATTCGCTACATTTTACAGTTACTCACTAATTACAGAAGCAAGCCACAAAAACGTTTATTATACAGCATTAGGCAACCAGCTCAATTTAAAGAAATGGATGATTCAATATGACTTTAAATACATGAATGATAATCTTGATCGCCTTAATCTTGTCACAAGCTTAATCCCTAAGAGCTATTCGCCGTTTACAGCATTGAATACTTCCTATATGGAACATTGGCTTCATGTTGAATACACTATCAATCCCAGGTGGAAGGCTTCTATCATCGGCATGGTGAGTGATGCATATTGGAAAGGAAACCCGGATCTGGGTAAAAGCAATCATATTCGTTCCGATTATGGTGTAATACCTTCTGTAGAGTTTTATCCGGTTAAAGGGTTGAATCTTAAATTTTTCACCTCCTATGTTGGAAGGTATTATAATTATAGCAGCTATGCTAAATCTAAATTTGGATTGGCGGATTATAACACAGGAAGGTTGATGATTGGATTTATTTCTCCATTAGCTGTTTTATAGATCCATTAAATTGGCGTAAAATACTGAAATTTAAAAATTTTATTTCATTTATCCCCGTTCAATTATGGATACTAAAAAGATATTTGACTCACTCCTGCATAAAGCCCTAACCGTCATACAACATTCGTATTTATGGCTGCAACTTGTTTACAACTACTGATCAAATTTACCACACGGATATTTTATTATTTGTAAAACATTAAAATATACAGCCATCACAAAAATCTAATATCGTTTAATTTATTTTAATGCATGAATAAGTGACCAGGCAATATAATACCGTAGGTACACTTTTCCATGCATGCTTATAAAAGTGCATTTGACTTCCTTACTGCAGGTTAGTCTACATTCATCTTTAGGCAAATCAAAACTTTGGTTATGCGCTAAGGGACATATGGATTTGTATATACTGCTGCTTTTTAATTCATAGGTTGCCTCCGGACACTTTACGTAGTATCCTGGATATAGTGTTACCAATACCTATACCGTGCCTAAAAAGTAAAGCCAATTTGTATGACACCTATACTTTCAGAGATGGTATATGTAATATTGAATGCAAATTATTTGTAATTTTTTTTAATTACATAGGGGTATGGAAAAAGTCGTTTAAATATTATGGCATCAACACTAAGATTACAATCGTGTAGCAAAGTATTAAAGATGCTTGAAAATTTACATTGACTTAATAATGCAGAAACAGCTGCGAAATATGGTGCTGCTCAGGCATAGGATAGATAAAATGGTTGGATGTTCCACAACTAAGAGTAAGGTTTAGACGATACCCCGCATAGAGAAGTTCCTGACCGTGAATTTCTCCCATGGAAAGGGTTGCAGGTAAAAGCATATCACCGGGCTATTTAATGCGTACACTTGGTTGTCTAATTCTTTTCAAGCTTAGGCGGTCTTTGAAAAAGACGCAATATCTGTCCCTGTTAGCATTACATATCTGGTTCCTATTGATACTGTTCCATATCATTAATACTATAGTGTGGTCTCCATGCTTTCCAAGCAATATTCTAATTAAAAAGAAATTCTTATAGCCTAACTTAATCTGGAAAACTTATCTCCAGCAACTGCTCCAGGTATTTAAAAGTCTTTACGCCTGCATTACCGCTGTACCGCTTCGCACATAAATCAAAATCATACCAATAAACTTTTAAATAATTGAGCGAAAATTTTGCCTTGATTCATGGATAGGTCTAACAGTAAGAAACTGGGCTCAAATCAAATCGTCAAAATTGTAAAAGGCAGTCATGACCAGCTCCCTCCTATATTTCACTGATTGAGTAACAATTTATCGCTCAGTAGTGAAAAAGGTACCGAAAGATATTTATTAGCGCAATGGCCAATAGGGTAAATCTGATAAAATTAAGGAGATAGCGGTAATGCCAGATGTAAAAATATTTTCCTGAAATGTTGAAAAAACGGTCATAGTAACCATATTAAACTTTACCATGCCTTACACTTTGCAGGCATGCATAGACGCTGCAGATAATGATATAGAAGCAGTATGGCCTTTCCTGATTTACCACATAATTATATAGACTGATATGCTGATAACAGAAGCAAAAAAGCACCAGACGAAAGTATATAATGTTTATAAAAAATAGCGGTAATTATGTAGAGATAGCAATGGCCACCCCTAGCATCCACATCAATTTGATGGGAGAGAAAAATGATGAAATAATAGTTGCCATCGTATATAATACAATGCTATAATTTCTAAGCGATGGAGCAAATTTTAATGTGTATGAAACATGGTAGCCAACAATATTTGCCTGTACCGGATATTTTGATAAACACCACTTAAGGTATAACCCCTCCCGTAAACCTGCAGCAACTAAAAATCTTTGCACTCTTTTCCTCATATCTTCATTTTCCATTAGCAATATGGCAACTGGTACCCATAGCAGCCAAACAACTTCCGCAAAAAAAAGAAAAATATAGGTAAAGGAAATTTGAGTTGCCGAATATTCCGGCCTTGGCAATGTGAGCCACAGAACGCCTTCCGCTATTTGCTTTACTGCAAAAATTAGGGGGATAGCTGCGAACATGGCCTGTGATGAGTGCTGAACTTTTTTAATAGCAGCCACTCCAATTACCAAAAGCACAACGCCGGCGCTAAAACTTGTTATAGCTGAAAAACACATACGTTATCAATTTTTTTGGCTGAATTATATTGATCAAACTATAGCTCAATAAATGGGGAACTTTTAAACCTGTTTTAAAATGTAAATTCTAGGCCGGGCCTTCATTTACTTACGTTGATTATTGTTTATAATGATTTGGAAAGCATAACCAACTCCACCTTTACTGGCTTTTTTTTGATGGCAATAAATTTGTTTGCCAACATGAGCAAGATTGATATAAGCAAGGCGGCCATAGCCAGCCTGATGCCATTCGCATACCGCTTATTTCCCTTTTTGGTTATGAGTACGTTTAAGGTGTAAGAATGGGTATTGGC
>JAYTHI010000334.1:0-8937 GCA_043732685.1 Ferruginibacter sp.
AAAACATCCACTACATAATGATGGCTGTTATAGACTGCAGCAAACCAAATACCCACCATAACAATAGCAAAAATTATATTTATCCAGCCCATCCTTTTCTTAATGCCATAGTACAAAACAATAACCGGATAGCTGGAATGTAGGGAGGGCATGGCTGCGAAAACATTTGACCCCTTTGCGTAAATACCCTTAAATATCTCCGCATTAAAAAAAGCATCAAATTGTTGTAAGCCGGCACTACTACCAGGTGTGTGGGCAATAAAAGTATTTCCATAGTTTTGAAAGTACCAGGGTGGTGCAGCAGGATACAAATAATAGATTATAAAACCTACCATATTTACCAGCACAAAACTAAAGGCGAATTGCAAAAACAATGGTTTGTCCTTAAAAAAAAGAAAACTGGCCAAGGCAAGTGGAACCGGTATCCAGCATAGGTAAAAGATGCCTGTTAATACTGTAAGAAAGGTATTTTTATGTATAAGCCAATATTCATTGGGGGTTAATAATTTTCCATTTTGGTGCAAGCCAAACCATGATAATTCAACATCGTGCAATGGAGAGATGTGAACCGGAGCATAATTATAATTAGGAAATGCCTTCATATAATCAAACAATATCCAGTAAACAATAAAGATGGAGAAAGCAATGATAAATTTTCTGGTGACAACACTTCCAAAATAAGCAAAGCAAAAAATACATGATAATACCAACTGATCTGTTCTAAAACCTATTATTAAAAAGGAGATAAAAAAATACGACATAACAATACCAGCAATTACACCAACCTGTTGAAGGGAGTAAAAATTAGTCTTGTACTTGTAAGTTGTCATTAACTTTTTTTGGTTGCTTTTCAAAACCGGATCTTAATATAATATCCCATAAAGAGCTGCTAACGCCATATCCTTTATCAGGGTTTTGGTAATGGTGCAGCATGTGGTGCTGCTTTACTTTTTTCATCAGGCCACTTTTAAAATTGTAATGGTGCATGGCATAATGTAACATATCGTATACAAGGTACCCTGATAAAAAACCCGGGAAAAAGGCAAAAAGGTGTTGGGCCGGTAAAAAGCTATGAAACAACAAATAAAATACTGTTGCTAATGGGATGCTTACAGATGGAGGCAATACCAATCTCATTTTATCCCTTGGATAATCGTGGTGTACGCCGTGCATAATAAAAAATATCTTTTTTCCTGTTTCGGATGTAGGATGAAAATGAAAAACAAAACGGTGCATTAAATATTCAGTAGCCGTCCATACCCCTAAGCCAATTATAAAAAACAGTGCGTAATTACCCAGACTCACACCTGCAACAAAAGACTTGTAAGTAAATATAAATATTGCCGGAACAAATATAAAAAGGGGTACCGAAAAATGAACTTTAGAAAGCCCTTCCATAAAATTATTCCTAAACATCCTTATTGACTCTTCCGAATTGGAAACATAATTTTTTTTCATATTAATCTGATTTCTATACGATTATTATTAAATTTTCAGCCGTTCTTTAACCGGTAAATTAGTAATAGAATCTAATCCTGAAAGTTCTACAAATTCAATATTGGGCGACCAAAAAGAACCTCCCTTTATTTGAATAAAAATTTTAGTTAAAATAAATTGACGCTTGTTAACGGTAGTATAAACATGGTATTGTTTATCGCTACCCATCATTAAATACATTTTATACTTTTTATACGAAACAAAATTTAATTCAAATTTATTTGCTGCTATCTCTTTGGAATTTATTCCATAAGCAAATTTATTTTGTACATAATTCAATTCTTCCTTTTGACCCGTTTCACTGTACCGTATCCAATAAATATGTATCGGATCATCCTTGTCAATGGCACCTTTGTAATAATTTAATTCGTACACAATGGTGTTTGTGTTGGTTGTTCTTTGCAGGTAAAATAACTGTTTTGCATTACCTGCCGGTACAGGAGAATTTTTATCCTGCGCAGCTGCAAAGTTAAATACAAGTACTACACAGAGGGTTATTAATATAGAAAAAAAACGCTCATTCATTATTAAATTGCTTATTTGTTTAAAGCATCCAATGCTTTTTTAGCATCTACCAACCTTTTAATGGCCGTAATGTTCGTTAAAACAGCCATAACAATTATAGGTAAGGTAAAAATTGTCATGGTTTCAAAAATATGAAAGGGTATTCCGGGCATAAAATACTTATAATTTCCTCCAATAAAATGGCTGGTAATACCACAGGCAATTGCCGCAACAGCAATTAAAATAACTCTTTCGGGCCGCTGCATTAGTCCTCCTTTATTAGGAATACCTAAACCTTCACTTCTTGCACGGGTATAACTTACCATCATGGAGCCAATTAAAGCAATAAATGCAGCCAACGAACTAAAAAAGTAATGCTGTGCAACTAAATAATAACAAATGCCAAAAAACATGATGAGTTCGCTGTATCTATCCAAAACAGAATCAAACAAAGCCCCAAAAGTTGACGTCATATTGCCTAATCTTGCTACCTGTCCATCAAGCATGTCAAATAATCCTGCAAATAATATTAATGCACCTGCCCAACCTATGTACGAAAGTTCTCCCCTGTTTCCCTGCTCACCGCCCTTTATAAAAATAATAGCCACACCAATATTTAAGACCAATCCGGTTATTGTTACCAAATTTGGGGTAAAGCCTACCTTAATCAATCCTTTTACCAGTGGATTAATGCCCTTATAGATTGTGCTTTGTACTTTGTCTCTTAGAGAACCATCTGCTATCTCCATATTTTAATTTTAAAAGTCTGCTCTTATTCTTGTTCTTATACCCCAGGTAGAAATGTTTGGATGATCGAGGTAAGTTAACCTTCTTACCACATCGATCCTTACCAATTTAAAAATGTTGGCAATACCTAAACTAGCTTCAATATACGGCACTTTATCAAAAGCAAATGTAGTTGGTAAGCCGGTAATTTTATCTTTTGGAAAATTGAAAACAGCGCCGTTATTAGCAGGGTTATTCTCTTCCCTTACGCCGCCATATATTATTTTAAAACTTGCCACCTCGCGAAGTTTCAATTTTTTTAACAAGGGTATTTTATTAAAGAAAAAACCATTGAAATAAAAATCGCTGTTGAGGGCAATATAATGATCGCTTACAAACTCCAGAAAGTTCATAAGATTATAGGCATTTAGTTGGTAGGCATAACTTTGATTTGCCCTATGAATATCCAATAATGGGAAGGGTACCTGCCCAAATATGTTTCCACCTTCTACGGTAGCATCGGCATAGCCCAACTGAGACAGGTAAAATCTTTTGGCAACGGCAAGGGTAATTTGCTTGTAATTGTATTCTCCTTTAAACAATCCTTTAATACCTTGCTGGTAACGAAAGGTAAAAATGGGGAATTTAGTGATAATGGGCGTTCTGAAGTTTTTGCCCTGGTAAAATTGCTCATGCGGCGCCCATCTTAACTCTGCTGATATTTCGGAATTGATGATGTTGGGTATAATATTGGTTCCGGCAGGGGAATCTTTTTCATAAACAATGCCACCTGCAGGTGTTTGTTTTAGATGCAAATACCGCATGCGATAGGTAAAATTTTTGCCAAACTCTGTTACGTAATCAATTTTGTAAGTATCATTATATAGCCATTTATCATTTTTTCCTCTTTTAAAGGAAAGAAAAAAGTTGTCTTCAGATACAAATACAAGTTCCTGTCCGGGAATTTTTGTTTCATACTGGCGACTAAACTTTATATAATTGAGTGGATAGGTATAAATAGATTTTCCATTGAAGGAATATGCGCCGGCAATTAAATATTTGTATATCTTATCTTTAAAACCGTAACCACCATAACCTTCCAAATAAAAATGATTGCTGAATTGAGGAGTGGTACGGCCACCTATTTTTATTCTAAAACCCTCTACAGAATTAAAGCTATAAAAAGTATTGGTATTTCCTAACTCAAATGGGCCCCATCTTTTATAACCCGCCAGTAATACCGTAGCTATTTCCAGGGTTGTTTTAAAAGACTTCATGTTTTTTAAACTATCAATATTGGAATAAACTTTAGCTTCTACTGTTGTTAATTGCTGGTGGCGGTTGGCTACCCAAAAACTATCAGATGCGTTGTCGGGTGCTATTTGCAATACCTCATCCTTGCCGGTATAAATACTGTCTGCAGCGGGCTGGTTGGCTACAAAATTTTTAAAAGAAACCATTCGCTCACCCATTAGCCCGGCCGCCGCATTTTGGCGTAAGGCAAACTCTGCCTTCATGCTACTTTTAATAACATGATAACGCCCGTCTACGGGTGATTTTTCGAAACTTTGATTTATTTTAAGGTCTCTGGCCCAGTTTAAATTGGCTTTTTTACTAACCGACATGGTTATTTTTTGAACACCATAATTTCCATCAAGCGTAACATACATAATACCCCTGAACAAAAGATCGGCGGTATTGCGGGGCATAAAATTTAATTTAATTAATTTTATGCCATCTTCTATCACCGTATCAGTAATGTAATACCTATAAAAGGTGGGTCCTGCATCTGCAATCGGACTTAAAAACTGCGTAGTTAAAATATTTATGTTGTTCTCGTAAATATTAATGTCTGCATACAATCTTTTTAAATATTCTGTTATACCATTATCGTCTAAAAACTCGCCATAATTCACCTTTTTTTCGCCAATAATGTAGGATTTATTTTTTAATGGATTTTTTCTGTAATAATCCTGCGACAATCTTTCCTCCAGGTAAATAGGTATTAGTGCTTTACCCTCCAAACTTGTAGTATCAACATTATCCAATATAAATTTATAATTTCTAAAAAGTCTATTTTTCGCAATCTTTTCCGGTTTATTGCTAAGGGAGAGTTCCAGTTTTTCGTATTGCTGATACTGCACGTAATCGTAAGCTGTAATTTGGTTTTTACTTTTGTTGGCAATAACCTTATCAATTAATTCAACAGCGGGGTTGTCTTTATTTTTATATTTTCCCCTTTTAGTTTTTATAATTACATCACTTAGTGAATTAGCTACTTCCAAATCTATGTTTATTGTTTGCTCTGAGGAAGGAACTATTTTTTTTATTATTTTTTTATAGCCGGCGTAAGAAAATACTAGGTTGGTAAATTTAGGATTATTGGTTTCAATGGAATAACTGCCGTCATCATTACTGGTAACACCTTTACCACCCTGAAAATAAATACTTACAAATGACATTGGCTGCTTGGAAAGCGCATCTTTTATAATACCTTTTATTATAGTTTGTGCCGTAATTTGTTTTGCACACAGGGTAAGGGTACAAAAAAATACTGCTTTAATAATTATCAAACGCATCTTCATTTTTAATCACTTATTTTAAACACATATCTTTTTTGTAACGGATAATTATAAAAAAATGCCACAATTAAGGAGGTGGTAACTTTTGCAACAATATATTGAACATCAATTAAATTTATTAAACAAAAAAGCCCGAGGGCATTTAATAACAAATTTCCAAACCAGGTAATTAAATATCTTTTACCCTGCCGGGTTAAATTTGAATGCGCAGTTTTAAAAACCCAATGCCTGTTAATTATAAAATTTATAATTCCTCCTAACAGCGTTCCGGCAACACCTGCCCACACTTTATCTATAAAAATTATTTGTACCAACAAAATGGTAAGCAAATAGTCAAAAAAACTTGCAACAATTGAGGCTATATTGGCTTTTACAAATACTTTCAATTTAAAAACATTTTAAGCTGAAAGCCCAGTTGAACAATAAGGAGGGCATATAAACCTGCCAATACATCATCCGCCATTACACCCCATCCTTTTGGCCAATCTTCCAATTTTTTAATGCCCAAAGGTTTTACAATATCAAAGAACCTGAAGGCCAATAAACCAACCACCATCGATATAATATGTTGGGGAAGGTATAATAAAGCAATGGCCATTCCGGCCACTTCGTCAATAACAACTTTACTACTGTCTTTACCCCAGATGCTATCCACATTATTACTGGTCCAAACACCAAGGGCTGTTATAAAAACAGTTATTATCACCTGCCAATAACTATTGGTATAGTTAGCAGGTAATAATAACCATATACTTCCATAAAAAATTGCAGCAAGGGTTCCTCCACCCTTTCCTATGTAACCAATGCCAAATACGGATGCTATTATTTTATGAAATTTCATTTTATAGCGCATCAACAAACTCCTGGTAATAATCCAATCCAAGGTGTGTTATTAAATCTTCGCCCATAATGTGGCGTAAGGTATTTTGCATTTTTATTAATTGTTTAAAAATATCATGTTCAGGCTTAAGTTCGGGCAAGGTTTGCGGCGATTTAAAGTAAAAAGACAACCATTCCTGAATGCCACTCATTTGCGAACGTTTAGCCAGGTCCATAAATAAAGCAAGATCTAAAACAATTGGAGCTGCCAAAATAGAATCCCTGCAAAGAAAATTTATTTTTATTTGCATGCTGTAGCCCAGCCATCCAAAAATATCGATATTATCCCAACTTTCTTTGTTATCGCCATGCGGCGGATAATAATTAATTCTTACTTTATGATACAATTCACCATATAATTCGGGATTTAATTCCGGGCGAAAAATTTCATCCAATACACTCAGTTTTGAAACTTCCTTGGTACGAAAATTATCAGGATGGTCTAAAACATACCCATCTCTATTTCCTAAAATATTGGTAGAAAACCAGCCTCTAACGCCCAATGCCCTTGCATGTAACCCGGGAGCTAAAATGGTTTTCATCAGGGTTTGACCAGTTTTAAAATCTTTTCCCCCGATTGGTGTTTGTGTTTGTTTGGCCAATTCTAATAATGCTGGTATATCGCAGGTTAAATTTGGGGCACCGTTTGCAAATGGCACACCTGTTTTAATTGCAGCATAAGCATAGATCATACTCGGAGCAATCAGGCTTTCATTATTTTTTAGTGCGGCCTCAAATTTTTCAATCGTTGAATGAATATCCGTTTCCTGAATATATTTTTCGGTACTGCCACACCAAACCATTACTACCCTATTACAATTATTTTCTTTTTTAAAATTTTCTATGTCTTCAATTACCTGCATGGCCAGGTCGTATTTGGTGGGAGCTGTTTTTACATTTTTTCCATCGAGATTCGACACGTAGGAACGATCAAAAACCGCCGTCATAGGCTTAATAGCTTCCAATTCTGTTTTAATCGACTGCAGTAAGGGCAGGTCCAACACTTTTGCATTTAGAGCTGCTTCGTATACGTTATCTTCATATATATCCCATCCTCCAAAAGCAATATCATTTAAATCTGCCAATGGCACAAATTCTTTAATTCTTGGGTACCGGTCTTCGGTTCTTTTGCCTAAACGAATATTTCCCATTTGAGTTAGTGAACCAATTGGTTGAGCAATTCCCTTTTTTACGGCTTCCACACCGGCAATAAAAGTGGTGGCAACTGCACCTAAACCAGGAATAAGTATTCCTAACTTACCAGTTGCAGGTATTACATCTTGCTTCATAAACTATAAATTAATATATAAATAAATAAACTATAACTGCTAATACAACAGTTTATTAGTTCGGTACCATTCTATACTATCTTTTAAACCTGTTTCTAAATTAAATAACGGTCTGTAGTGAAGATCTGTTTGTGCCTTGCTAATAGAACATTTCCAATTTCGTGCCGTTAGTTCCAATAATTTTTCTCTGTTTATAACTGTCATCTTTTTTAGCCATCCGTTCCCTACTTCTAAAGTGTATGCCAATATTTTTACCATTGCCATTGGAATATGAAACCTGATCGCTTTTTTACCAAGGATATTTTTTGATATGTCCGCAAAGGTATACCTGTCATAACTATTACCATCTGTAATAACGTAGGTTCCAACTTTTTGTAAAAACAAAGACTGCACTGCTACAGCCGCTACATCAAAAGCATGCACAAAACTTAACTGCTGCATAATATGTCCTAAATAAGGATCAAATCCATTATTAATACTTTTAAGCATAATAAAGATATCTTTATCTCTTGGGCCATAAATAGCTGTTGGTCGTAAAATTACGAGTGGTATTGGTATTTTTGATAACTCAGTTTCGGCAAGCAATTTACTTCTGCCATATGCTGTTAGAGGATCAGGACATATTGTTTCATCAATTGTCGTAAAACTATCCTTTGCAGGGCCGCAGGCTGCTAAACTGCTAATGAAGACTAATTTTTTGAAAGAGTTGCTGCTTAATGACGCGGCTTTGGCCAGATTTATAGAATATTTAGCATTTACAGTATCGTAATCGTTTTGCTTTAATGCCTTAGTAACACCCGCCGCGTGAACAATATAATTTATTTTATTGTCTGTGATAATACGCTGAAGTTCCTCTACGCTTTCATAATTTAACTGTACATAATTAATCGGCAGGTCTTTTAAATGGTTTATGGAACTTGTTTTTCTTATTGCTGCAAATACTTGCAGTTTTTTTTGTAATGCTGATAAAATGATATGGTATCCTAAAAAACCGCTGGCACCTGTTATTAAAACCCTTTCGTTCATATTGATTTTTCTAAAATTCGATACCGCTTATAAACAGTTGCGTTCATTTTTAATAACCCTTTATTCATCATTTCATTGTCTTCCAAAATCCAGGAGGCTTCTCCGCCTTTTAATTTTTTATCAATGGCCTTTTGTATTATTTCTGCATAAAAATAGGCTTCAATTCCAGCCTTCCTAAATTCTTTATTTACGCCCAGCGCCAAAACCCTTACATAATTGATTCGTTTTTTACCCAACAAAAGCTTAAATATCCCGGTAGGAAATAAGCGGCCGTTTTTAATTTTGATCAGGGTTTGATTTATATCCGGTATTGCAAGTGCGAAGCCAATTACCTTGCCATGTTGCTCAGCAATTAATGCAAAATCTTTATCAAGAATCATTTTGAGATCCTTGGCAAGGTATTTAAATTCCGCATCCGTCATGGGTACAAAACC
>JAYTHI010000335.1:0-8936 GCA_043732685.1 Ferruginibacter sp.
ATCCCAATTATTCTAACCGTATTTATTCCTTTAGCTTTAGGATGGATTTATCCCAACATTTTTTCACCCATCCACATTATTTTTTTGGAAATAATAATGGGACCAACCTGTTCAATTATTTATGAAAATGAGCCAATGGAAAAGAATACAATGTTACAGAAACCTAAATCATTGACAACTACTTTCTTTAATTGGAAGGAACTATCGATAAGCATCATACAAGGATTAGTGATAACTGCAGGAGCTTTATTTGTTTACCAGTATTCGGTAATTAATGGTTACGATGAAGCATTGACAAGAACAATGACCTTTACAGTTTTAATAGTGGCAAACATTTTCCTCACTTTAATAAACCGCTCATTTTACTACTCCATATTTACAACTTTGAATTATAAGAACAACATGGTTTTATTTATCATTTTTATAACCATTACTACTGTGGGACTTATCCTTTATGTAAAGCCTTTGACGAAATTTTTTAAATTTGAAATATTGAATTCGTTGCAACTGTTAATTTGTATTGCAATTGGTTTCATTTCAGTAATGTGGTTTGAAATTGTTAAATTGATTAAAAGAGTAAAACGAACGCCAGCAGACAGTGCAGCCCCGTAAACATTAAGTCGTATAGCTGAAAGTCCCCAAGGTAAAAACTGATTAAAATAAAACGCAAAAGTCCCGACCAGTAATAGTCGGGACTTGTTGGCTATGTTCTGTTCAGCAATACCGGTCTTTAGGAGGTTTTATAGTGTTTAGAGAGAGCTATTGCGACGTCCTCCGTACGCTTTGGCTTGGTACTGGGTGCAAAATATAGGATCGGTTTATTGTCTTCGCATGCCGCCCCCTAGCCAAGCTGATGGAAATACCTGAATGAATTATTATCTTATTTTTTTATTGTCATTGGCTTGTTTCAAATTTCAATTAGCCATCCCTTTTAGTGGTAATTCTTTATTTTTGGTCTTACGCCGGTTCAGGACTTGCCGGAGTTTTTGAATCCAGCTTTATGCATCGACATTTACTATTTTGGTTGAATAAAGCATTTTTTTCTATTCATTTTTTAATAAATAACAAAAGTGATATTTTTAAAATGATGATAGGAGCCCACCGCAGGTATTGCCTCAACAAATGGTTTGGCAAAAAAAGGACGGAAGTTATCTTTGGCATTTGAAATTCTGTTGTGCTTTGGTTCGGGGCTGAATATTTTTTATGTAGCTTTTTGTTGTCACCTTCATCAAAAGTTTTTTAATCAGCATTTGTAATAGGCTTGTCCAGCTATTAATCCCGTAATTCGCTAAACCCTTAAGGATGTATTAGCTCGCTCTAAATAAACAAAATATAATGAATTACAAAACCTTGAACCTATTTTTTGTCGGACTTTTATTTTCAACATGTACTTCTGGTCAAACATCAAAACTAACAGATTATTTAGGTGTAGCCGGACCAATTTCATTTAATAATGTTTCTTACAATTTAGCTTGGACTTCTCACCCAGCATACAATTATTACAAACAGGAATATCTTTCAAAGGGTGACACAATTGAAAAATACAAGACGTTAATTATGCTTGAAATTATTACTGGTAAAGTGAAACTTAAAGATATTGTGGCGGCAAAAGTCTCTGAACTTAAAAAAATGAAAGTTTTAAATCCTGTAATTAATTATGAGACATTTGAAAAAGACGGAGAAGTTATGCTCGACTTTATTATAAGTGAAAATACACCTGATGGAAAATTAGTAAGTACTGTAGAAAGAAATATTTATCGCTATAAATCAGTAGTTGATAAATCTGGGCAAAAAGGAGTTTTATTATTTGGTATTAGTGAAAGGCACTATGGAAACGACATTGACGATTTTTTTGCAACCTTCAAATCAAAAAGATTTGACTTAATAAATTTAGTTGGTGCATTTGATATTCCAGAAATTTCAATTACCAAGTAGACTATACAGCAGGCAAAAGCAGTGGTTGTTCCCGTCTGAGTCTCCTTACCCTCCGAATTTTCAAATCCCCTACAATAACTTCACCACCGTAAACTTCCAATACAAACCTGTGGGCAAATTAAAAAACTATTTGTGGCAGTATAAGTACTCGCCGATTGTTACTGTAATACTGCATCCTTTTAATTTTATGAATTTATCGGTTAGCTATCCTATATAATAGCTTTACTTTAAAATGTGTACTTAAAGCATCGGCAGGCCTTTATAAATTAGACGGCGAGTTTTGCAGCTTGTGCTACCGGCTGACGCTATAAAATTTATGCAGAAACTTTCCTGAGAAATTTGTAGGTTTTTAAGTGTGGCGTTTGAAATTTTATATACCCGGTTGCTAAGTAAAGTGTGGTCGGGCAGGGGAGTCATGTAATTCCAGCCATTAATAATGACACAAACCGGTTTGCCATATGCGGTAGCGTGCAGGTGCGTGAGGGATTGCAGTGGAAAGCCCGCGCAATAGCGCCTTTAAATTATAAAACTATTACAGCGGCTTGTAACGGAAAGCCCGACCCCAACCGACGCAGCGGAGGATTGGGGGCACGCCCTTAGTATTTAAAAATTTCTTACACTATTTGTATAAAGACAATAAATTTTATTAGGGGGCACCAGGCTCAATATAAAAAAACTGCCTTAAATATTTCAGGCAAAAATATTTAAGGCAGCCATTATTTTAGTGCTGTAAAAACGGGGTGTTTTATTTTGTAGTAAAGATGGCTACGTTTACACCAATCTTAAACTGTCTGTTTTTCCACTGGTAACGGGTATCAATATTATTTACATTATTTAGCCCGGAGTAATAACTTGCAAAAACATTAAAAGTGGTAGAGGGATTAAATTGAACGCCGCCTCTTATACCAAAATCATTATTTTTAATGGCCTGAATATCGTACATCAGGTTTTCGTTGCTGCTGATTAAAATATTGTATTGCGGTCCGGCATTAATGATGAACTTTGGTGAAATAGCATAATTAATTAAAATCGGAATGCTCAGGTAAGCTAAATTAAACGATGTTCTTGAATCTGCTCTGCTGTTATTTACATAGAATTCAGTAAAATTATCAGCCCTGCTAACAGAAAAATAATTGTATAAAACTTCGGGTTGAATACTAAATTTTTTACTTACGGGTATTAAAGCATATCCACCTGCATCAATACCGGATTGTACTTTATCAGACATGCCCGTGCCAGAAAGGTTATTAAAAGTGAGCGCCCCTGTTAGGCCAAACTGTAATTTTTGCGCCTGACCTATTCCCGCAATAGCTGTAAAAATTACTACTAAAATCAATTTGAATTTCATAAAATAATTGTTTGATAAGTGACAAAAATATTTACCGCAATAAAAAGTTTTTGTTATTATCTACCAATCGTTTATAACTAACTACCAGTTAATAATTATAGGGTGTTATTATTTTTGATAAGTGCGATTGACACTAGTTTTCCTTAATATATTTAATGCCATATCGGTTTATCGATAACAAAATAATAACCTTTTTAATTTTCCTTAAATAAATAATTTTTAGCAAGAAAATTAAGAGAGCCAAGGGGTGGCTTGCATTTTCCGCAACCTGCTAAAAGTTATCATAGCGCTGCAGTTGTATAAGCAGTTGTAATTTATTTCTATACTATTAAAATAAATTTACTGCCATTCTGTATTTAATCGGAGGGCTTTTTATGACATTATAATTATCAATAGAGGTGTACTTAAAATCTATAACTTAACCTTGCAGCAAGTTCTTTTGGCAACAGGGGTAACCTATGCCTGTTAACCAAAAAACTATTTAAAACGGCTATTTCTTTAAAAATTGCATGTTTATCCATTGCACCTTTTAAGTAACCTGCGCCGCTGGATCCTCCGGTTCCAATACGGGTGCCAATCATGCGCTGTACCATATTAAGGTGCCGGTGCCGCCAGTTGCCTAATTGGTTGTCAATTTCAAGCAGGGTTTCCAATAATTGAAATGGTAATTCCAGCATTGGATAGCCCCGGTATAAAAAAATAAACAACGCATTTTGGCAGGCCGTCGCAGTTAATTTTCTGTCTTTATTTTCGGGCTGGTCATAAAATATATTTTTAAAATACACCTTATTGTTTTCTTCCTCTTTTGCCAAACTATTTTCATAAATCGTTTGGTAGGCAGTCAAAAAATCAGTGTACTTGTTTATTGAATTTACATCCATGTTCGCGTCAAAATTATTGCTTGTTGTAAAGGGCATTCGTTGCAACCAGCTGTTGATAAGCTGTAGTAAGCTGCTGTTGTTCTCTGTTGTTTTAATGGTGTTTACTTCGGAGGTAGTTAGCTGACTGGTGTAATGGTGTTCGCAATGCCGCTGCTCAAATGGTAATCCCAGCTTGGCTTCCAGCATTTTAAACTGTATGCTTTGAAAACCCGATGCCGGTCGCAGCAGATCTCTGAAATCAAGAAAATCCATTGGTGTCATGGTTTCAATAATATCTATTTGCTGTACCAATATTTTTAAAATAGTAACCACTCTTTTTAGCCGGTGTACTACGGTTTGCAGGTCGGCAGTATTATCGTTTAATGTTGGTTGTTGCATGGTTGCAAGTACCGCATCCAATTCAAATAAAATTTGTTTAAACCACAATTCATAGGTTTGGTGAATGATGATGAAAAGCATTTCATCATGGGCAGGCAGTTGGCCGGGTTTATAACTTTCCAGTTGCTGCGCCGTTAAAATTTTATCCAATTGCAGGTAATTGCTGTACTGTATTTCTATTTTCTATAAGCATTTAAAGGTGGTTATAAAACCCGTAAATAAAATTATTATCCGTTGCTAAATTTATAAATTAAGCCTGCTAAAGTTACAGATTGCTGTAAGGTTTTATCGGGCGGTTCCCCAAACCTCCGCTGCGTCGGTTGGGGCCGGGCTATCCACTCCAATCTTTTTTTTTCGTACCTCAAAAAAAAGTATTTCCGTTGCTATCCCTACCGCATGTACAGCAGTTTAGTCAGCCTATAGATATAGGTATTTTTATGGGCTATTTATAAAAATTTTATCAATGTTTTTTACCAAAAGGTCCAAATTTTTTATTTTAATAATACCTGTATTTATCATTGAGGAGGTGGAATTAAGTTAAAATTAAAAAAGCAGCAATTACATTATTAAAACTATGGTGCTATTATTTTATTGTAAATTTTGTAGTGTATAAAATTAAAATAACAGTAGTGTATAAAGTATGCACTACAAAATAGTTAGGTGTCTTAAAAATCAAGATGGTATTGAGTTTAAGTGTAGTGTATAAAATGAAAATTTCCAATTTTTTTATCGAATTAGTACAGTACTTCCTTTTATTTCAATTTTTTTATTGGTATCTGTTGTAGTGTAGGAGAGTATCCATACATATGTACCTACACTTTGCGGGTTTCCTTTATAACTACCGTCCCATTTTTTTGTCCAGTCTGTAGTCTCAAATAATTTTTGTCCGTTGCGATTAAAAACCCTGAACAAAAGGTCTTTTGCTTTAAATGCATTTGTTGGGTATAAAAAATCGTTTAACCCATCACCATTTGGAGAAAAGGCTTTTGGGATAGCGATATAACAATTGTTTTGAACCATTATAATATTAGTGGCAGTATCAGCGCATCCAATGGTATTAGTCACTGTTAGCTTTACAGGTATTTGGCTTACACCGGGCGTTGAAGGGTAATATTGTGCAGGGGGAATATTTTTAGTGCTGTACACGCCATTTCCAAAATCCCATTGCCAGGTAAAAGGAAGTCCGCCGGCACTTTTATCAACAAAAATTGCAGGGTCTCCGGGGCATATCACGGGTGTAGATTCAAATTGTGCCTTAAGACTATTATCGTAATTTAAAATGGCTGAAGCAGAATCTTTACAGGTGCCGTTGCTAACCTTTAAGGTAGCTGTTTGGGGGCCTTTTAGGGGGTAAATAACGCTTGTGTTTTGCGCCGTACTGTTGATGGTGTTATTAAAACTCCATTGCCAGCTGTTTACGCCGTTTTTTCCATCATGCTGGTAAAAAATGGTATCGCTGATACAGCCATAATTGAGGGTGGAAGTAAATACAGCAGATACGGTATCTTTTGTAGTGAATGCGATCGCTGCATTTGCCGGGGTTTCTTTACCACATTCGTTAATAATGGTATTGCCATCAGTGCCTGTTACCAATTGAATAGTAAAATTACCGGCTTTATTAATTGGCGCAGCAAGTTGAACATTTATAACATTTGTTAACTGGTTGGCATTGCATACACCCGTTGCTCCAATAACTTTTATAGTGGCAGACCCGGTAATTGTAAAATCGCTGCCATCTGCTGCAATACTGTTGCAACGGATAAGATCTTTAAAAACCAATTGCAATACAGCGGGTGCACAGGCAATATTTGTAAGACTGTCCATAGGAGTAATCACCAATGGGTAAACTGTTACATCCAGGGTATCGGATTGGGGGATAAAATTATTGCAGTTATCCAATAAATTATTATTTGGCCGTACGGTGATTTTATAGTTTCCGGGCACGAGTATATTACCCAGCGTAAGGGTTACAGAATCCATATCAAAACTACCGGAACAACCAACGCCACTGGCAGCGGTAATTGGAATATTACCCGGAATAATTATAAAATCACTACCATCAGCATCGATACTGTTGCACTTCATATTTTTATTAAGTGATACGGTTATAGCTGATCCGTCGCAGGCAGCTTTAGCAGATAATAAATGTGGTATAACAGGGTCAGTTATGTTGGCGGAGCCTCCGCCAAAAGTAAGGGAATATCCACTTTGCGAATTACCGGAGAAATGACTTACCAATAACAGGTATTGGTGGTTTACAATAAGGATAGGGGATTTACTAAATAAAGGATAGCTAACGCCACCACAATTAAATAACCCTGAGGCGTTTTCTGCTGCGCCGGTATTGCCTGTTAATCCACTCCAGTTTGAAGCAACTACTGTAGAGGCATCTGTATAAACATCATCGGTATTTTTTCCGGTAACATCAAAAAGTTGCCAATCGTAATCATCCGATGCGTTGTTGGGGGCAATTAAAAAACTTAAAGTACCTGCAGTAAAGCAGGTAAATTTATACCAGTAAGGATTTATGTCGGTTACTGCATCGGTGGTGCAGGGGCCTGCAACCAGTCTTCCGCCGCAGGGCATTACACTCGTTTGAATAAAGGCTGCGGTACCGCAAACAGGAAAAGCGGTACCCGGGTTTTGCCCCAAACCGGTACAGATTTGGGAAAAACTACATTTACCCGAAATGAAAATAAATACAAAAAGAAACCATTTTATTTTATACATAACAGCCGTAAAGATAATAAAAGCTTGCCTATAACTAATTTTTGCCAATAGGAAAATTAGTGGTCTTATTAATCATTATTTTATCATTAAACTTTTTAAAGCCGGGGTAGAACGGATGTTTAAAGTGGAGGTATTTATGTATTTTTTTTGCAGGAAAAAAAGTGGTGATTGGTTTTAATTTGCAGCTATTAAACCAATATTTGCGCTGCCAAATGGGTGGCGGTAAAAATTGGAAAGGCTAAAGGCATGGTTTTAATTGTATTATAAATCAGGCTGATAATAAATTGCTGAATTATTATAAAAAAGTGCCATTCCATTAGGCTATAGCTGTTTAAATAGGATGGTAGCATACCATTGTTAAAGGTATCGGGTGGATTGTATCTTGCTAATCTGAGCAGTATCAATTTATTACAATTAAAGCAGGTTAAAAGCTGCAAAAAGCATATAAAATAAGTTTACTAAAAATAATGATGGAAAAGGTTGCTTTTTTTACGTAAAAATTTACAATTCTATTCCTATTTTTTTCATTAAAATAGAGGCATTTAAACTTTCGCAAACGCCTGTTTTAAGTTTGTAATCAAAATACAATTCTTCTTTATTTATTTGGGCATCAAAATGATAATTCAAAATATTATCTGGATAACTAGATTTAAGTTCAGCAAGTTCTACATCGTGGGTGGCAATAATGCCTGCAGCTTCTTGTTTAATCAGTTGTTTAACCAGGGCAACTGAACCGGTATGGCGGTCGAGCGAATTGGTACCCCTTAAAATTTCATCCAATAAAATAAATACATGGGCTTTTTCATTTACGCAATCTATAACTGTTTTTAATTTTTTTAATTCAGCGTAAAAAGTGGATGTACTCTCTGCCAAATTATCTGCAATACGCATGCTGCTTAAAATTTGCACCGGGGATAAACAAAAAGTACCTGCACAAACCGCAGAACCCGCCATGGCCAATACTACATTAATACCAATGCTTCTGAGGTAAGTACTTTTACCTGCCATATTGCTCCCGGTTATCAGCATAATTTCACCTTTATGCTCAATTAAAATATTGTTATTTACTCTTTTTACAGCATTAATAAGGGGGTGACCAATATCATTTCCCTCTATATAAAAATGTTCTTTTTTAAGCGAGGGGAAACACCATTCGGGATGGTTGAAAGAAAGTGTCGCCAGACTGCTGGTGGCCTCAAATTGTGCCAGCATATCAAACCAGTGCAGGGCATTGTCGTGGTTTCTTTTTTTCCATTGTTCCAGTGCAAAAACCTGTTGCAGGTCCCACTGAAATAAAATGGATAATGGAATATATACCACCGGATTTATTCTAAGGTCCAGCCGCTCTAAAATAGTTTTAATTTCTTTAAGCGCATCCGATGATTTATGATTTTTTTGTACAAAGCCAGCCTGCATTTGAACCAATAATTCACTTGTACAAGTCAAGGTTTCTATATGGGCCATGCTGGTTGCCAACACCTGCAGTTCGCTTACAATTTTTGATAAGTGAAGATAAACAGGTGCTGTTTTTTTTGCAATAAAATAAGCTATAATGGCGGACACTAGCAAGCCCATATTCCTGATTTGATAAGGAATAATTCCGGTAATGTTCAGCACAATCAATCCTATAATTAGTATCGGCACAACAAAACGAAGCCATCGCC
>JAYTHI010000336.1:0-2671 GCA_043732685.1 Ferruginibacter sp.
CGCACTATCCCGGTAAATGGGAAATTTACCAAACGTCAAAAAGTTGTTTACAACGCCTGTTTGCATTTACATAATTATGCTGCAAGTATTTTAAAACCGGGAATAAGTATTAATGATTATACCGAAAAAGTTGGCGATGAGGCTACTTTAATTTTTCAAAAAATTGACCTTCTTAAAAAAGAAGATGTTAAAAATGAAGATCCACAAAATAAGGCTTACAGAAAGTATTTATACCATGGCGTTTCCCATCATTTAGGTATTGATGTACACGATTTAGGCACCAAGACGGACCCGATAAAAGCAGGAATGGTATTTACAATAGAGCCGGGCATTTATATAGAAGAAGAGCAGATGGGCATCCGGATAGAAAATAATTTCTGGGTAACCAAGAATGGCAATAAAGATCTCATGAAAAACATTCCAATAACTGTTGATGAGATAGAATCATTGATGAAAAATCGATAACCAATAATGAAAAAGCAAATTCCTAATTTATTTACCCTACTAAATTTATTGTTTGGGTGTCTTGCAATTGTATTTGCCTTACAAAATGGCATTGATATTATTTATTCGAAAGAAGGGGAACAATTTATAAAACTTAAAGAGAATATTTGCCTTGCCTCTTTATTTATCGCCATTGCTGCTGTGGTAGATTTTTTAGATGGTTTTGTAGCAAGATTACTTGATATACCCACCGAAATGGGAAAGCAATTGGATTCCCTGGCAGATGTGGTAAGCTTTGGAGTTGCACCGGGCATTATTTTATACCAATTTTTAAGAATGGGATTTATTAAAGATTCCGACGGCATTGAAGCGCCGGAATTATTTTTAGTACCTGCCTTTATTTATACCTGCGCAGGCGCTTACCGTTTAGCACGCTTTAATTTGGACTCTTCGCAGGCCTTTGGGTTTAAAGGAGTTCCTATACCGGCAGCGGGTATGGTTGTAGCCTCTTTACCTTTAATATATTGGTACGGCAGTTCTGAATTTGTTTACAATTTGATATTGAATAAATGGTTTTTATACGCCATCATTCTTTTTTTAAGCTGGTTAATGATCAGCAATTTGCCCATTATGGCCATGAAATTTAAAGATTATACGCTCAAAAATAATATGCCTAAAATAATATTGATAGTAATAGCCTTGCTGGCAGCCATTTTATTAAAGTGGCTGGCAGTTCCGGTAATTTTCATTGCATACATTATTTTATCTTTGGCACTTAAAAACAAAACCACAACATGATCTATACAGCACAGGTAAAAATAATGCCCCTAAAAGAATTGTTAGACCCTCAGGGTAAAGCCGTAATGAGCGGATTGGGAAATTTAGGATTGAGCAGCATACAGGATGTACGCATTGGTAAGAATATTACCTTGCAAATTGAGGCTACTACAGCGGAAGGTGCTAAGCAAATTGCAGAAGAAGCTGCAAAAAAACTATTGGCCAACCAGGTTATGGAAATGTTTGAGGTGGTTATTGTTTAGTTGCAGCCTGGTTTTCATTTAAACTTTATCTTATCCAAAAATTATTTAAAGTACAATGAGCAGATTTACTAATTTAAATACAAATTAGTAAAAAATTATATTTAATTGTTTTTAAATATCATTTTTAAGAAAATTACGCTTATTTAAAGAGATTTTATACAATTAATGGTGGTATTTAAAATACTTATTTGCCAATTTAAATTTTAAATACTTCAAAAGATAGCAAAGAAGATTTACCTTAATTTTTTACGCGCACAAAATAATCAACGCCTAAATTTTAGCCAATTAAACCGGCTTTTTAAGAGAAGCCTTAAGCAAATTTGCATCATAAAAAGGTACTATGCTTTATATCGTTCCAACACCAATTGGCAATCTTGCCGATATTACTTTCAGGGCGATCGAAATTTTAAAATCGGTCGATCTTATATTAGCAGAAGATACCCGTACATCGGCAGTATTGCTACAGCATTATCAAATACAAAAGCCGATAACTCCTTATCACCAGCACAACGAACACAAAATAATTCATCATTTAGCAGAACAAATGCAGGGCGGCAAAACAATGGCCTTGCTTACAGATGCAGGCACTCCCGGCATTAGCGACCCTGCCTTTTTATTGGTAAGAGAATGTGTTAAACAAGGGGTAAAAGTGGAATGTCTACCCGGTGCAACCGCATTTGTACCCGCTTTGGTAAATAGTGGTTTACCCATGAGTAGTTTTTGTTTTGAAGGATTTATTCCCTTAAAAAAAGGCAGACAAACTTTTTTAAAGAAAATGGCCTCCGAAGAGCGCACCATGGTTTTTTATGAAAGTCCGGTTAGACTTTTAAAAACCTTAACTGATTTTATAGAACATTTTGGAGCCGACCGGCCCTGTTGTGTCAGCAGGGAATTAACCAAAAAATTTGAAGAAAATAAAAGAGGCAGCTTGCAGGAAGTTTTCGACCATTTTAACAGTAAACCAGTAAAAGGCGAAATAGTAGTTGTGGTAGGAGGATTTATATCCTAAAAAGTTAGTTACAATATTATTATCTTTAATTGAGCTTGTTTTGATTTTACCGGCATTTTTGAAAAATCATGCCTCAATTAAAATAGTCCTTACCTAGTTTCGGCTTATTCAACCACTTATAACAATAACTTTTACGAATATTGAGTTAATAGTTGGTATTGCATTAATAGATTGACTT
>JAYTHI010000337.1:0-23933 GCA_043732685.1 Ferruginibacter sp.
ATTAAATAGGAAGCATTTGTTAAAAAACGAAGAGTATGCTTGTTGAATATTTCTGTTATTAAATTGTTAATGTAAATGTAGGTATAGATTTTAAAAAAAACCAATACTAATTATTAACCAAACACTTGTGATAAACTTATAAATTATAAAAACATATAATATGATTAATTAATTGAATATATCTTACACTATATCTTTAACCATTGTATTATTTTTTTTAGCTGGAATGCGCACTATTCCTTCTGCCTGTTAAGTTTTATAGTTATAATATTATTAAAAACGTAAGCGAAAAATAAAAGCCAAAAAGGTACGGTTATATAAAACATCCTTCGATAGGCACTTACAAATGTGCTGCCCATTAAGTAGATCAAAATAAAAAGAAAAAGGAAAATAATTTCCTGCGGAACTTTTTTATAATACCGTATACTGATTACCACCCCCAAAAATATAAACACCACTAAAAACATATTTGGTATAAAAGGGTAGTACGACCATATCGTATCTGGTGCGTAATTAGAGGGAAAGAATAATAACCTGCCAACATTACTAATGAAGTTATAGGCATACTTTTTTGGATGATTTTTTATATTTTTTATGGCCGCGGTCTTGTAAGCGTCATCTTTTAATAAAGGGCTTAGGTTGGTTATACTATCAATAAATAAAGCGTGGTTGGGGTTTTTTAACAAAAGATCTTCTCCATACCATTGGCCAGACTCATTCTCATAAGGAGTGCTCATTGTGTAAAGGGACATGCTTCCGGAATTTGTCCAATAAAATACCCTCTTTGTTATACTATAAGTGTAGCATAGCCACGGCAAACAAAAAATAAATGCTACAGTAAATATAACGGTCGATTTTTTTGCAACATTGCGAAATATAGGAAACAGCCACATCAATACAGATATCAGCAACATTACAATTACTACATACCCAAAAATTACTTTTGTCATGGCAAGAAAAGCAATTGAAAAACTGCAAAGCAGTATTAATTTCCAGGAATAAGTAGGTTCTTTTTTGCTTTTTGCAAATAAGTAGCAAATAGCACTCACTAAAAACCACGCTAATGTTTCTGTAAGTATTTGCCGCATCTCTTCAAACATCGGAAAATATAGTCCTAAAAGCAAGGTTAGCATAAAAGCCTTTTTTTTCGAAACATACAGGCAAAAAGTTTTGTACGCGATTATTAACGAAATGTAAAGTAAAATAGCATTAAAGGCAGACAATGCTGAAACCGGAACCTTAAAAAATAAAAAAACAGACAAAATCAGGGGATATCCAGGTCCGTTCCAAAGATTCATTTCCTGGGGAGGTGAATAAAAGCCCTGTAATATATTTTGCGCGAACAGCAAATATCTTCTTTGATCAGTTCCATCCAGATTTTTAGGAAATGCTACGCAAATAAAAAGATATAGAAATAAGAAGGGAAGAAGCTTATAAGCAATGTGTAAGTTAGTATACCAATTTATTATTTTTCTCATAATGAAGTTCTTTCTCTACCTATTTACCAAATTGTTTTTATAATACATAATAGACTTAAATATAATACAATACAATGAAAAAGTTCATTTATTTCCATTTTTTATAATTCACAGATTTGGGTTTTTCTAATTGTCATTGAGTATATTGCTTTTTATCCCTCAGTAATTCGTTTGCATCTTTTATGTTCCCAGAAACATTGCATAAAACGGAGCGGTAGCTGAAAATAATCGCAACGACGATTGATGTTTTATTAAGGTGAGCTCATCGAACCAAGTCGAAGTGGCTTATGCAAACACAAGAGCAACTTGGTAATGCTTACAAAGGATTACTTCAATTAAATACCAGCTTAAAAAAAGCAGGCAGCTTTTACACCTTTTGCGAAAATCTTTTATTTAATTACAAACCTGCCAATGCAAACTCCTTTCCCTTTTGAAATAATTTTTGCATTTAAAAGACGATACAGAGATATTACTCCACTTCTAATATATATGATATTAATTATGTATATAGAATTAACACAAGTGTTCCACAAAATTTTACTCCATCTCAATCTCGCTTTTTTTCATAGCCACCTTAAATAGCAAGTACCCCATCACACCAAATAAGAATGCCCCCAACAAATAATAACCATTTTGGCTAAGCATTTTTAGGAGCCAGCTCTGCATACTAATTCTTTGCATTTTATTGGCAATTGCTTCATTTACGGTTAAAAAAGCAAATATTACCCCCATTAATGATCCTCCGGCTACCAAACCGGTAGCAAATAAATTACCCGTTTGCAGGTCTTCTTCGCCTTCTTTTAATTTTCCCTGCTGCCTTTTTGCTTTTACTTTATCTACCAATTCTCTGATAGCGCCGCCAATAAATATGGGTAGGGTGGTAGATAATGGGAGATAAACGCCTACGGCAAAGTTGAGCGATTTTACACCACACAATTCCATCACCAAGGCAAGCGCAGCGCCAATCAATACAAAATTCCAATCGAGGTTAAAGGATAAAATACCCTTAATTAAAGTAGCCATCAGCGTGGCTTGCGGCGCATTGTATTTGCTGCCAATGGCGTGCGTAATACCTTGTGCCAGCATGGCTGTTGAAGGCGTATCCAATACTTTAATGGTAATACCAATTACAATGGAACTTACAATTGCGCCAATAAACAAAGCGAGTTGCTGATATTTTGGGGTAGAACCAACCAGGTATCCTGTTTTTAGATCTTGCGAAGTGCCACCTGCATTGGAAGCGGCAATACAAACCATTCCCCCAACTACAAGCGCCATGGGTTCGTATGACTGGCCCGTCCACCCAACGGCTATGAAAATTAAACAGGTAATCATCACGGTTGCAATGGTCATACCTGAAATGGGGTTGTTGCTGGAACCAATAATACCAACAATTCGGGAGGAAACCGTAACAAAAAAGGCACCGAAAATGATTACTAAAATGCCTACCAATGCTTTATTAAAAATATTGTTTCCGGGTATGATGGGTAATACGGCCATTAAAACCACCAGGGCTATACTTCCAAATAAAACTACTTTTATATTGAGGTCTTTATCGGTGCGTAAAACCTGTTGTCCTGATTTATTTTTTACGGAAGAAATACTTTCTTTAAAAGAGGATATAATGGTTGGTATTGTTTTTATTAAAGTGATCATACCCCCTGCAGCAACGGCACCTGCACCTATCTGCCGGATATAAGCCCTGTAAATGGCATCCGCTTTTTCTGCAAAAGTTTTTGTTATCGGATTCCAATTGCCATAATGTTGGTTGGCCTTTGTTATATCTGCCATCAACCCTAATTTTATTTGTTGCAGTGCAATTACCTGATCGGGAATTAGCGATGACAATAAGGGAATAAGCACCAACCAGCTTAACACGCCACCCGCCACCAATATGCCCGCAATTCTAAAACCAATAATATAGCCTACGCCCAGGTATTCCGGGGTAATATCTGCTGCAACCGTCGCCGATGGAAAAAATTTATTAGTAGCTTTTGTGGCAAAAGAAGCCGTTTCTGTAACCAATTGAAACCCTCTTTGCAAAATGGCATATACAAAGGAAACACCAAGTCCGTAAAATGCTGTTCTGGCTACGGCTCCACCTTTTTCTCCGGCCTTTAAAACAGCTGCACAAGCCGTGCCTTCGGGATAAGGTAAGGTTTCGTGTTCTTTTACAATTAAAGACCTCCGCAAAGGAATCATCATCAAAGTACCCAGTAAACCTCCAAATACGGCCAGCACCAAAATAATTACATAATCAAAATAATGAACCGAATCTTTGGCGGTTAAAAATAAAAATCCGGGTAAAGTAAATACCACGCCCGATGCAATGCTTTCGCCGGCCGAGCCTGTAGTTTGAATAATATTATTTTCGAGAATGGTGGTTTTAAACAAGCGCTTGCCAAGTGTTATAGCCAGTACTGCTATTGGTATGGAGGCCGAAACGGTAAGGCCGGCATTTAAGGCGAGATATACATTTGCTGCGCCAAATAATATTCCGAAAATACTGCCCAATACCAGGGCCTTAACCGTAAATTCTTTCATATTTGTCTCCGGCGCAACAAAGGGCCTGAATATCTTTTTCTCCAGCATAGTTAAAGGGTTTTACAGCAGAAAGATAAATAAAAAGGCGATACATTTTTTGTATCGCCTTTTCTAGTGTATATATTTTTAAAACATAACCCCTTTTTAAACAGAGCCTGTCTTATCTTTTACTATTTGATTTAAAGACCGGAGCCTCGAATAAATTAGAATGCCTCCAATAAAAGCAGCCACTACCAATATTAAAAAGAATACTTTTTTGTCGGTAAAATCATCCCAGAAACTCGTCATAACGCCGGCAATTTTACCCCCGATGGAAGTGGATAAAAACCAGCCGCCCATCATTAAAGCGGTTAACCTTGCCGGCGCTAATTTTGATACAAGTGATAAACCAATCGGACTTAAAAATATTTCGCTGATAGTAAACACAAAATAGGTACCCCATAACCAGGCAGGGGCTGTTTTAAACCCATAGATGGAGGGTACCGACAAAATAGCGAAAACCATTACCAGGGCCGATAAGCCGGATATAAATAAAGCCATCCCAAATTTGGCTGCTGTGGCAGGCTCTTTTCCCCTTTTGCGTAAATAATTAAATAAGGTTACAAATATCAGGGTTAATACTACAATGAATAAGGGGTTGATGGATTGAAATAATTCAGTGTTGAAAAGCTTTAGATCTTTACCTTTTGGCCATTGGTCTTTAGGTACATTGTTAAAATAAGGATCGGGGCCCATTACTAAAATTGTTTTAGATTCAGGATCTACTTTGTTACCCATTGCTGTAATACCAAAAACCCGCGTAATGGTATCCGTTTTACCCCTGTTTTGAACATATTTTACAATGCTATCTTTTTTTACAATGGCACTGGTATCGCTAACTTCTACAAAATATTGATTTAATTTATTTACCAGCCTTGGGGTATCGGTAACCGTTTGCATGGGAATAATAGCACCTGCAAATTTTGTGGTATTGGCAGATAAGGTCCGGTCGGTATGTTTTTCGGCCCAAATAGTTAATCCGGTTGAATTTTGGTTGTAGATGGTCCAAAATACAATACTTACTGTAAAAATAAATAGCAGGGCTCCAATACCTTTTTTATCCTGCCCCTTAGCTTTAACCCATAAAGAAATATAAAATGCAATAATTGGTATGCATGCAAATATAAATGCGTCGTTGGCCTTGCTACCCATAATGTTGGAGTGGAAAATGGCACCGGGCACCACCCAGCCAATGATTGCGGCAATGATGGCCGGTAAAAAAACATAACCAAAAATTTGCCCCATACTCATGTCTTCCTCTTGAGCAGGCTTTTTAATATCGCCTTCTCTTACATGTTTTAATTGGGTAGCCAGCCATATCAAACCTATTATTAATCCAACACCTGCAGCTGCAAATGCATAACCCCAGCCATATTTATTTCTCAAATAAGCAGCAACAAAATTGCAGAAAAAAGCGCCGATATTAATGCCCATGTAAAATATATTGTAGGCATTATCTTTTAAAGGTTTTAAATCTTCAGTATTATAAAGGTTACCTAACAGGGTACTGATATTTGGTTTAAAAAAACCATTGCCAACAATTATTAACCCCAGGGATATAAACAAGGCGGTATCGCCGGGAACGGAAAGGCCTAAATAACCTGCTGCCAGCAAAGCGCCGCCCAGAAATATAGATTTTATATACCCCAAATACCTGTCGGCAATTAATCCGCCAATAAAAGGGGTTAGATAAACCAAGGCAATAAAACTGCCCACCACATCTGCGCCTACGCGGCTGCTCCAGCCTTTACCACCGGTTGTGGTATCGGTTAAATAAAGAAACAGAATGCCCACCATTAAATAATATCCAAACCGCTCCCACATTTCTGTTAAAAATAAAACGTATAGCGCTTTAGGGTGTTTACCGGTCTTTACTTTTTCAATCATATAGTTAATCGTTTTTCTGGTTGAACATTGATCTTTGGTTACCCAAATTAATATAATTTGTTTGACAAAATTTAAAACTACCCTCTTATTTAGAAAAAGACAGTATTTGAAGTTAAAATTTTATTGTTTAGTGTAACGACTGCTTTAAATTCGCAGCTCCTATCATATCCTAAAAAAATATTAATGAATATATTACTAGTTGGCGGCGGCGGAAGGGAACATACCCTGGCCTGGAAAATAAAACAAAGCCCCTTATGTAACCTGTTATTTATTGCGCCGGGCAATGCTGGTACAAGCCAATTTGGTACTAATGTTGTTATAGCCATAAATGACTTTGAAGGCCTTTCAACATTTTGTTTAAAAAATAATATTGACATGCTAATTGTGGGTCCTGAAGAGCCACTTGTTAAAGGAATTTATGATTTTTTTAAAACGGATCCTACAACTTCACACATACAGGTTATCGGTCCTTCAAAAGAGGCTGCTCAATTAGAAGGAAGTAAGGCTTATGCCAAATCTTTTATGCAGCGCAATAATATTCCCACGGCAGCATATAAAGAATTTAATGCAGACAATTATGATGAAGGGGTGCAATACATACGTAATCATGCGCTGCCCATTGTTTTAAAAGCGGATGGATTAGCTGCAGGAAAAGGAGTTATAATTTGTTTAAACCATATTGAGGCCCTGGCAGAATTTCAATTAATGATTCAGCAATCCAAATTTGGCGAAGCAGGTAAACGTGTAGTGATTGAAGAATTTTTAAAGGGTATTGAGGTAAGTATATTTGTGTTAACCGATGGTATAAATTATGTGGTATTACCCGAAGCAAAAGATTATAAAAAAATAGGCGTCGGCGATACGGGACCAAATACTGGTGGCATGGGTGCTGTTAGTCCGGTTCCCTTTGTTACCGAAGCTTATATGGATATTGTAATTGAAAAAATTATTAAACCAACCATATCAGGATTACAAAAAGAATCTCTTGATTATAAAGGCTTTGTTTTTATTGGATTAATAAATGTTGATGGGCAACCCTTTGTAATTGAATACAATTGCAGGTTGGGAGATCCGGAAACAGAAGTAATTATACCGCGGATTGAAAATGATCTTATAGAAATTCTGACGGCGACAGCCCGGCAAAAGCTGCACGAAATTACCATAAAAACAAGCAAACAAACTGCAGTTACGGTAATGGCGGTAAGTGGCGGTTACCCCAACGAACATGAGTTGGGTAAAATTATAAATGGACTAAAAGATACTAAAATAGAAGGAACCATCGTTTTTCACGCAGGTACAAAGCAGGAGGGTGAAAATATTGTTACCAATGGTGGCAGGGTTTTAGCCGTAACCTCTTTTGGCGATACTATTGCCGAGGCGGCAGAGCAATCGAATTATATGTTGGAACAGTTGTATTTTGATGAAATGTATTACAGGGAAGATATCGGTTTTGAATTTCGCTAGACATTTGCGAACCAAGCATTAAAGAGTATATTTGATTATAAAATAAGTTCTTATTAAAAATCACTTTCTTCAGATTCAGGCGCATTGTTTGTTGTTGTTAAAATAACTTTCATTTTTTTTTCCTTTTAGATATTGCTTTTATTATTGCGTAGGTTTTCAATAATGACCTTTATTTTAAAACATTAGGGTAATAGAAATTTTATTTTATACTTTTTGTACATTAAAAACATAGATCTAAAATATTAAAAAAAATGACAATGTATTTATAATAACTTCTTTACTCTTTTAAGATATCAAAATCAATCTTAAAATAGTTTAGAAATTAAACTTATGCCTTTGTTAATTCAAATAAATTTCATCAACTTTGCACACAATATTTTCATTCTTTTTCACTACATAAATTATGGGTCTCTTTAATTTTTTTACGCAGGAAATTGCCATGGATCTGGGCACGGCCAATACCCTGATAATCTTTAACGATGAAGTAGTTGTAAACGAACCTTCCATTGTTGCGCTAGACCGTAATAATCCAAAAAACATTTTAGCTGTGGGTAAAAAGGCATTGATGATGCACGAAAAAACCCATGAAAGTATTAGAACAGTTCGTCCGTTAAAAGATGGCGTAATCGCCGATTTTAACGCTGCCGAATTAATGATAAGGGAGATGATCAAAATGATCTATCCTAAAAAACCTTTGTTTGCACCAAGCTGGCGCATGATGATCTGTATACCAAGCAGTATTACGGAAGTAGAGAAACGTGCAGTAAGAGATAGTGCAGAGCAGGCAGGTGCCAAGGAAGTTTATTTATTACACGAACCAATGGCAGCAGCCCTTGGTATTGGTATAGATGTGGAAGAACCGGTTGGCAATATGATAATTGATATTGGCGGCGGCACAACAGGCATAACCGTTATTGCATTGGCGGGTATTGTATGCGATCAAAGTATACGTATTGCCGGCGACGAATTTACTGCAGATATTATGGAGGCATTACGGCGTTACCATAGTTTGTTAATTGGGGAACGTACTGCTGAGCAAATTAAAATTCAGGTGGGCGCCGCAATGAAAGATTTAGAGAATCCACCTGATGATATTCCTGTAAATGGCCGTGATCTTGTAACAGGTATACCAAAGCAGGTAATGGTTAGTTTCCAGGAAGTTGCAGAGGCGCTTGATAAAAGTATATTTAAAATTGAAGAAGCTATTTTAAAAGCTTTAGAAACAACCCCTCCTGAGTTGGCTGCCGATATTTATCGCCGCGGCCTTTACCTTACCGGTGGTGGCGCCTTGTTAAGAGGATTGGATAAACGCATTGCAGCAAAAATTAAATTGCCGGTACATGTAGCTGATGATCCGCTTAAAAGTGTTGTTAGAGGTACAGGAATTGCACTCAAAAATTATGATCGTTATCCATTTGTGATGCGTTAATTTTCGATGGAAAGAAAGGGGCTTATTTTTGGATAATACAACGTTTTTTAAGGTTTTTTATGAAAATTTTTCTACATTTCATAATTTCAAATTGCTCTCAACCTGAGAGATTTGGAGGAGTGCTCCATGCGTAATATTTTCTTATTTATTCGAAGGTATTTTAATTTCATTTTTTTTCTGCTCCTGCAGGGATATTGTATTTATTTGATTGCGCATTACAACCAATACCACAATGCTGTTGCTTCTGCCTATTTAAATGAGGTTACCGGTCGTATTAACGAACAGTACAATAAGGCGGATTATTACCTGCAACTAAAAAAAACTAACCAGCAACTGGCAAAAGATAACGAACGCCTGCGCAATTTAATGAGGCAAAATTTTGGTATTCCTGATACCGCTAATAAAATTATTACGGATTCCATTCCATACGATACCTTGGGCTCGCACAGAAAATGGATGTACCAGTCTGCTAAAGTTGTTTCAAACGCTGTATCGGCGCAAAACAATTTTATAGTTATCAGCAGAGGCGCTGCACAACAGGTAAAAAAAGATGAAGGCGTAATTGATGCCAACAATGCCGTTGTTGGAATTGTAACCGATGTTAGTGAAAATTACGCGGTGGTAATGAGTTTGCTGCACAAAGACAGTAAGATAAATGCCCTGATAAAAAATGACCCCAATGGAGGTGGTACCATTGTTTGGGATGGTAAAGAACCTAATTACCTGTCTTTAATTAATGTAAGAAAGAGTTCAAAAGTTGTGAAGGGAGATACTGTTTTTACCAGTGGCATCACCACCACTTTTCCGTACGGCCTAATGATTGGTACGGTAGATTATGTGGCGCCTGATAAAAGTACCAACAACTATATTATTAAAGTAAAATCTTCGGCTAATTTTTATAACCTTCAGTATGTGTATGCTATTGACAATTATCAAAGAGAAGATATTAATAAATTAATAGAAAAAGCTAAAGTAAAGATTAACAATTAATGCCCTTCGGCATGCAGCTATGAGTACATTGATCAAAAATATAGTGCGGTTTATTTTATTGATACTGGTACAGTTTTTTGTGCTGGATAAAATTCATTTAAACTACCTGGTTACGCCCTATATCTATATTTTATTTATTTTTTGGATGCCTTTTAAGTTCAGCAGAAGTTTTCAGATGGTGCTTGCTTTTTTATTAGGATTTGCGCTGGATAGCTTTCGGCACAATCCGGGTTTTCATGCCGCCGCCTGTGTTTTAATCGCCTACCTGCGTCCATTTTTAATTAATATTCTTATACCACATACCGGTTCAGAAACCAATTACGAAGAGCCCTCACTTAAAAGCATGGGCGGTCTTGGACCGTATATGTTATATGCCGGTCTGCTTACCCTTGTACACAATAGTTGGCTTTTTCTTTTAGAAGCTTTTCAATTTGGTAATTACTGGGAATTTTTAATTAAAACATTATTTTCTACTTTTATTAGTTTAGTGTTGATTTTAATAACTGAATTGTTATTTTCAAGAAAACAAAAATTTAGAACCAACACGGTATAACCTGTTATTTATTTTTTATAAATTAGGCAGGTATTCAAAAAATATTTATACCGGTAATTTTAATTCGCGCAGTATATGGCAGCCACCCTTCGCAAAAGCTGTTGCGAAAAGCAACAATTTCTTAAAGGTTAAAATCAGTGTTTTTATTTGAAAAGGTTAATTTGATGCAACCAAACCAATTGGTCAATTCCAGTTGAAACCATTACCACTAATTACCCCATCAATAACCTGTTTTCAAGCACTGAATCAAAAAAGGGTAATAAAAATAAAAAAGGATTTTATTTACCTGATTTATATAAACCCCACAATTTTTTTTGTGTAAAGTTGTTTTTTTATAAACAATAATATGCATTAATAACAAGCCCTGAAGATTGGTTTAAAAATTATATTTTTTCTTTTTATTCAAAACCAAAAAATATAAGGAGGCTACTAATTATCTTTGTTCTTCGTAGTTAATTATACAGTTAGTAATAATTTCTAGTACATGTAGTTTTATCCTAAGCTAACAATGTGCAATTAAGGTAAGAACTTAAAATTATTTTTACCTTAATTACAATAAATAGTAACCATACAACCTTAAATGTAATTGGCAGCAGCTTTGTTTTTGTATCAAATAATTAAACCAATATAAAATTTGTCTGTCTTTAACCAGTCCAGAAAAACTGTAATACAGTTAACTTTTGCCTTTATGTTTGTGGTTATCATCGCAAGGCTTTTTAGTCTGCAGGTGGTATCTTCCAAATATAAAATTATGGCCGACGATCAGGGCAAATTCCGGAAAGTGGTTTATCCTGATCGGGGTATCATTTACGACCGGCACAATAAAGTGTTGTTGCAAAATACTACCATCTACGATTTAATGTTATCGCCCAATAAATTAAAAGGTATCGATACGGCAGCCATCTGCAGAATATTACAGATAGATACCGCGCAGTTCAATAAAAAAGTAATTGATCTCATCGTAAAAAATGGCAGGAGCCGCCCCTCCGTTTTTGAACCTTTATTAAGCGATGCCATGATGGCCATGCTAAATGAAGTGATGTATAAATTTACACCTGCATTTTATCTGCAGGAAAGATCGGTAAGAAGTTATCCTTATGACGCAGCGGCAAATGTGCTGGGCTATACTGCCGAAGTAGATTCCAATTTTTTAAGGCGGCATAAAGACCAGGGCTATGTTTCGGGCGATTATGCAGGTTACACCGGTATTGAACGCAGCTATGAAAAGGTTTTAATGGGTGAACGCGGTATTGAATATTGGAAAAGAGACAATAAAAACCGACTGACCGAAAAATTGGAAAACGGTAAATTTGATACGGCGGCCATTGCCGGCCAAAATATGCATACCTCTATTGATATTGAGCTGCAGGAATTAGGCGAAAAATTAATGCAGAATAAATTAGGCTCCATCGTAGCAGTGGATCCTAGAACGGGTGGTATCTTAGCCATGGTAAGTGCACCCACCTACAAGCCTAAACTTTTAACCGGCAGCCAGCGAAGAAAACATTTTTCGGAACTATTTTTAAATCCCGCATTACCACTTTTAAACAGAACGGTTAGTGCAACCTATTCGCCGGGATCTACTTTTAAAACTTTACAAGCACTTATTGGATTACATGAAGGGATGATTACGACAAGTTTTAAAGTTAACTGCACAGGTGCTTTTTATGGTTGTGGCACAGGCAGGCCAATGAAATGTTTGGACAAGGGCACCTTCGATCTTAGAAGTGCCATCACTATATCTGACAATACGTATTTTGCAACAGTAATGCAACGGGTAATCAACAATCCGAAATTTCCTGATATTGACAGCAGTTTAGCATCCTGGGACAGGTATATGTTTGCATTTGGACTAGGGCATAAATTAGGGGTAGATGTTCCTTCTGAAAAACGAGGCTTTATTCCCACACCAGCTTACTTTAATGATGTTAAAGTATATGGTAAGGGAAAATGGAATTATTGTAATTTCAGGTCAGTAAGTATTGGGCAGGGTGAGGTAAATGTAACGCCGCTGCAGGTAGCCAATGAGATGGCCTATATTGCCAATAAGGGATGGTATAAAACACCGCATATTGTAGATTCTATTGAAGGCGGCGATAAATTTGGTATGCTCACAAATTTTAAAAGTAAACACGATCCTATAGATATACCGGATAGTATTTTTGAGGCCGTACATGATGGTATGCAGGGGGTGGTAGACAGAGGAACAGGTGCCGGTGCTAAAGTTGCGGGCATAACCATTTGTGGTAAAACAGGTACGGTAGAAAATTATATTCACCTTGTAAAGCAACCCAATCACGCTTTCTTTTGCGGCTTTGCACCAAGGGATAATCCGCGAATTGCTATCATGTGTGTGGTAGAAAATAGCGGGCATTTCGGAGGAACTTATGCCGCCCCAATTGTAGGTTTAATGATTGAAAAATATTTAAAGGATTCTATTACTGATCCGGCAAGACTGGCTATTTTAGATCAGCTTGCGAACCTGAATTTAATACCTGCCAGAATTTATACGGAGCAAAAAAAGCAGGATTCGCTGCGCCATATAAAAGATACCGCCTATTTGATAGCCAAAGGTATTATCAAAGTAATTAAGGATACCACTGATAATGAACAGGACGAAGAAACAGACCAGGTTTTGGATAAATTAAAGTTTGATAAGGATAGTATCAGCGCTAAAGAAAATCCCAAAAAAGACAATCATAGCCCATTGCCAAGTTATAAGCCCGAAGCAGTTTTGCCCGGTGTACAAAAGAAAAAAACTGAACCAAAAGACACTGTAAAAATTTAAATCAACCATTATATAATGTATCAAAGAAGTCCGGAAATAGGTAAAGGTGTAGATTGGATGCTGGTATGGTTATATGCTATATTGGTAACCATCGGATTGTTGTGCATATTTAGTGTTGAGTATCGCAACGGTGATGGGGTACTGCAAAGTTTTTTAGGCTTCAAAAAAAATTACAGCAAGCAATTATTTTATTTTGGTGCCTGCGTTGTGCTGGCCATCTTTATCTTATTAACAGATAGTAAATTGTTTACCGCTACCGCTAACCTGTCTTATTTTGTAGGCATCTTATTAATATTAGCAACCTTTGTGGTGGGTAAAGAAATTAAAGGCTCTAAAAGTTGGATACCGCTTGGCTTCATGAACCTGCAACCCGTAGAATTGTGCAAGATATTTACCTCCCTGGCATTGGCAAAATATTTATCGATGACGGAGACAAATTTTAATAAACCGCAATCGCAGTTAATTGCAGCCGCATTATCTTTTACGCCGGCAGCCTTGTCTATTTTGCAAGGTGAAACCGGATTGGCACTTGTGTATTTTTCTTTTTTAATACCCATGTACCGCGAGGGTTTACCAGCAGGGTATTTAATTTTTGGTGCATCAATGGGGGTGTTATTGGTGGCTTCTTTATTATTATCTACCAAAACATTATTGATAGGTTTTACTATTTTAGGTGTGCTGGCCATATTTTTTAATCGCCGGCAATTAAGACGAAATAACCGCATTTTAATAATTGTAATAAGCTGTTGGGCCTTCTGTATTTTATTTGTGGGAGTGATAGTACCATTTGCATTTAAGCATGTTTTTAAAAGATATCAGGCGGATAGAATATTTAGTATGGTGGGCGTTGATAACCCATTTGTAAATAAAAATTCAGTTGACATTAATGCGGCTGATGAAAAGGCCAAACTTAAAAAAACAGCACAACAAAACTACAATGTAAAACAGTCTAAGATAGCTATTGGTTCCGGTGGTTTGTTGGGTAAAGGATTTTTAAAGGGCACGCAAACCCAGGGCGATTTTGTACCGGAGCAGCATACTGATTTTATATTTACTTCGGTTGGAGAAAACTTTGGTTTTTGGGGCAGCAGTTTATTAATGCTGATTTACCTCAGTTTAATTTTGCGTATTGTAACTATTGCCGAAAGGCAGCGAAGTATTTTTAGCCGGGTATATGCCTATTGTGTGGCCAGTATTTTCTTTTTTCATGTGGCGGTAAATATTTCGGTTACCATTGGAATGGCACCGGTTATTGGTATTACTTTACCATTGTTAAGTTATGGCGGATCATCTTTACTAACCTTTTCAGTCTTACTTTTTATATTGATAAAGTTGGATGCGGACAGGCAGATGGTGTTGCGGTAAAGCAGGATGGTAAATGCGCAAATTATTGCTGTTTAATAAGATGGTAATAGTTTTGGAGTCAACAATACCGCCGAGATTACAGTCTTTACGAATCACTATTAAAAGAAATGTTTCGTGAAGACACGAACCATGGCGGGGGAGGCAGCACTGCTTGCGAGATTCGAAGTCTTCACGAGTCACTATTAAAAGAAATGTTTCGTGAAGACACCATAGCCGTTAACTTAAAGGATATTCCTTATTCTTATTACAAACAATACAAAATTTCTCGATGGGCGTTGCCCACATCCATTATAAAAGGGCAACGTCCTATTAATTTATTGAATCGCATTAAATACCGGCATAATTAAGCTGAGCCCTCAACTACAGGGCACAACTAAATTTAAATATAATGTTATCTTTCCTTAAGTTAACGACTATGGTGAGGATACGAACCATGGCGGGAACCTTAACGAATATTGTTAGGCACCTACCTTGACGTAAAAGCGACCGATGTGCTTTTTTGAAGGTTAATTAATTTATTTTATACCGATTGGTATTTTATATTCAATATGTAAATCAAGTATACTTTCTTTTATGGGCATAAAGTTGTTTTTAATTCCAGGAAGTTGATTTAATTTACTTTTAAGTTGTTGCCAAAATACAAAGTGTAATTATGAAATGGATTACCAGAGAGCGTCCCAAAATTGACAGGTTAGCCTGCCCCTGGCTGATCAAAAAATTTGTTGATACAGACGCAGAATTTATATACGCTCCCTTTAATGAAGTGCTCGATAAAGCAAAAATAAACAATGCAATTCCCTTTGATATTCCGGATGTAGAATTTACCCATTACCATGACCAAAGCACTTTTGATTATATCGTAAAGAAATATAAGATAAATGATCCTGCCGTTTTAATTATGGCGGTTATTGTGCGTGGAGCAGATACCGACCGGCACGATCTTGCAAAAGAAGCGGCCGGACTTTTAGCCATCTCATCAGGACTTGCTTATAACATAACGGATGATTATAAACTACTGGAAACAGGCATGGTTATTTACGATGCCTTGTACAGTTGGGCAACACATTTACACAATCAAAAGCATTTGCAAAACAGTCCTTTCGAAAATTTATTGCACCAGGTATACAACAAGTTTTTAAAGGAGAAAGTACCGGGTAAAACCAAAATCCCTATTTGGGTTAAAGACTTAAAAAATATTATTCAGGACCAGGTAGATACACAATTTACATTCGATCTTAAAAAGATTTCTAAAGATTTAGCCATTAACCCATCCTATTTATCAAGAGAATTTTCTAAATATTTTGAAGACCTTAATTTTGGAGAATACATTAGAAAAATACGTATCGACAAAGCAATTGAATTAATTAAAAATTCCAACTACTCCCTAACAGAAATCGCTTATCTAACCGGCTTTTCAGACCAAAGCCACTTTACAAGAATATTCAAACAAAGTACCGGAAACAATCCTTCTGCTTTCAGAAAAAGTTTGCAAAAAAGTAATCCAAATACAAAAGGTAAATAACTTCCTATTTTTTTTAGTCAGCATGCTGTTAATTTGTTATTTAAATAAACTAATGAACGATAAACCCAGGTATACTTTACTACAATTAGTTGTATATTTTTTTAAGTTGGGTGCAACTGGTTTTGGTGGTCCTGTTGCCTTAGTGGGGTACATGCATAAGGACCTGGTTGAAAATCGCAAATGGATTGAAGAAGAAGAATATAAACAAGGATTGGCTTTAGCGCAATTGGCACCGGGTCCGTTAGCCGCACAGTTGGGTATTTATTTAGGCTTTGTTCATTACCGAATTATAGGTGCAACATTAGCCGGGTTTGCGTTTATTCTTCCATCATTTATTATGGTGGTATTGTTGGGCATGGCGTATAAACTATATGGAGGCCTTTCGTGGATGCAAGCTGTTTTTTATGGTGTGGGCGCTGCTGTTATTGGTATCATCGCAAACAGTGCTTACAAACTAACTACAAAATCTATCGGCAAATTCAATGTACAATCTTTTAGAGAAAATCGGTTGCTTTGGCTGTTTTTTGTGGTAGCCGCAGCCATTACTTTTGTTACGCAGCAAGAGCAAGTGTTGTTGTTTGTAGCTGCGGGATTAATTTATATGTTTGTAAAAGCGCCACCAATAAGGTTTAATACATCTACTGCCAATAGTGTTGTGCTTTTGCAAATTGGCTTTTGGCAATACCAAAGTTCTACCCTTCTAAAAATTGCCTTCTTTTTTACTAAAGCCGGCGCATTTGTTTTTGGCAGTGGCTTGGCTATCGTTCCTTTTTTACATGCAGGTGTTGTAACAGAAAATCATTGGCTAACCGAACAACAGTTTGTAGATGCTGTGGCTGTGGCAATGATTACCCCCGGCCCGGTGGTAATTACCGTTGGCTTTATTGGTTATTTGATTGCAGGTTTTCCAGGGGCTTGTGTAGCAGCATTGGCCACATTTTTACCTTGCTATTTATTTACTGTTATTCCGGCACCTTACTTTAAAAAAATTGCTAAAAATCAATCCATAAAAGCCTTTGTAAATGGTATTACTGCTGCGGTTATCGGGGCTTTAGTTGGTGCGGTTATTGTTATTGCCTTAAGAAGCATTGTAGATATTCCAGCAGCGCTGATAGCCGTTATTTCCATAGTTGCATTAATTTATTTTAAAAAAATTCAGGAGCCGTTTATCATTGCAGTTGCAGCGATGTTGGGTATCCTTTTAAAACCTTTTTTATGAACCGAGCAGCATTTTTAAAATCAGGAACTTTAGCAGGCGCAGCAACACTGTTGTCTGCAGGTGATGCCTTTGCGCAAAACCTTACCAGTAATCCAATAGATAAATTGGTAGATGCCAATGGTAATTATATTCAACAGGCCCTACCCTACAGCGAAAGCTTTTTAGAGCCTGAAATGGATGCCGAAACTATGCACCTGCATTATACTTTTCACCACGGAGGTGCTGTAAAAAGTGCCAACAAAGATTTGGCTATGATCAAAAAAGCGCTGGACGAAAATAATTTGGAAACCGTTGACTACTGGACCAAGAAATTATCCTATCACTTTTCGTCTCATATTTTGCATAGCATTTTTTGGACAAATCTCACCAATAAAAAAACGGCACCAACAGGCGATTTACAAAAACGAATTGAAAAAAACTTTGGTAGTTTCGACAGGCTTAAAATGCTTATTGCAGCAACGGCTAAAAATGTAGATGGCAATGGATGGGGAATTGTAGCCTACCAGCCTTACAGTGACAGTCTAACCGTTTTACAATGTGAGAACCACGAAAAATTAACACAGTGGGGAGCCATACCCCTATTGGTTATAGACGTTTGGGAACATGCCTATTATTTAAAGTATAAAAATAAACGTACGGATTTTGTTGATTCTTTGTTCAACATAATAAACTGGGACAATGCCGCATTAAGGCTTGATGAAGCGCTTAAATTAACGAGGTAGGTATTCCCTATAATTATTTTTTAATAATCTCTAGCTCCGTGGCTTGTTTCTCCATGAAAAACTATTAAAAGAAATGTTTCGTGGGGACACGAACCATGGCGGGGATGTCGTCCTTTCAGGACTTTGAAATTAAAAGTCCTGAAGGGACGACATCCACTAGAATGGGGCAACGCCCTATTAATTTATTGAATTGCATAAAATACCCACACAATTGAGCTGAGTCTAAGTCCTCAACTACCGGGCACAACTAAATTTAAACCTAATGGTATTTTCCCCTAAGTTAACGACTATAGTAGGGACACGAACCATGGCGGAGATGGTGACACGAACCATGGCGAAGGTGGGGACACGATCCATGGCGGAGTATCGTCAAATCACTATTATAAGAGATAATTGGTAAAGACATCAGCCATGGCGGTGGAAATTTTTATCATGCCCCGTTTTTATGCCGATCGGTATAAAATAATGTCCTTACCCCGAAAAAAATATTTATCCATTTGCATTCTTTATCTAATTGATCCACTTTCAATTAACTTTACACTGAAATTTTACTTTTACTAATTACTCCCTTAAAATTATTATCGGGGTTTACAATATTCCCAATCGGGCGTTTAGGTATGAAAATAATTCCGTTAAGTGAAGGTGCGTTTACTATTGATAAAACCAAGGTTTTTGTTCCCTTCGATACTGCTGTTGACGACCTGCAACAGCGTCCAATAGGCAGTTTGCTGGTAGAGGTTCAACCTTTTTGTATCGTTACTAAAAAGGATATTATTATTATTGATGCCGGTTTGGGGTTTAGCAATAAACAGGGCATGCTGCAACTGCACCAAAATTTAATTGATAATGGCATAGACCCGATGGAGGTAACAAAAGTTTTGCTGAGTCATTTACACAAAGACCATTCCGGGGGTATAAGTATTGAAAATAAAATATTGCAGCAACGTTTTATTAGTTTTCCGAAGGCTACTTATTATGTAAATAAGGAGGAGTTGGCAAGTGCATTGGATAAGGCCAATGCCTCTTACCACCGCGAAGATTTTGAGGTGTTGCTTACTGCCGATAAAGTAATTACTACAACAGGGAACGGAATAATTGATGACTATATCAAGTATGAAGTTACTGGTGGTCATTGCCCCTTTCACCAGGTTTTTTGGATTGAAGAAGCAGGACAAAAGGTTTTTTTTGGTGGAGATGTTGCTCCCCAGTTACAACAAATGAAAAGCCGATTTATTGCCAAGTATGATTTTGACGGAAGAAAATGTATGGAGCTTCGGGAACGTTGGTGGCAATTGGGCAAAGACGAAAATTGGACCTTTCTTTTTTACCACGACATAAAATCGCCGGTATATAATTTTTAATAGTTTGGGAAAGTAATGTATAAAGTCAATAATTTATCAGGGCCTCCTTCTCATATTGGGCATCGGCCTAAATGGGCTGTTGTTTCTAAAATTATTGGGCGTATTAAAATTTCTATTTTGAATTCTGGCTGCTTTAAACAATAGCTGGCGAAATTTACCTTCTGCATTGTACATACTGTTAACCCGTTGCCCTCCAAGTATTTTTGTAAAAGACTCTTGGTAATGTTTTTTTAAATTCAATACTTTTTCTTCTCTAACCAGAGCATCCGGATTTTCATTTCGCGTAGTTTTTAATTCCTGCGAATATTGTGAATATAATGGCCAAAATTTTTCTGCCTCTTCCGGCTTAAGTGCCAACTCTTTGCTAATAAAAGCTACTCTAAGGGCTTCAATATCGGCTTGTTTTTTTGCAGAGGCTTGCTCCTCCTGTGCATTTGCCAAACCGGTTATTGTTAAAAAAGCCAACAAAAAGTAAAGTTTTTTCATAGCAGGTTTTCCTGTTTAATTTTGTGATTTAATTACATCAAGGTATTTATCCAATGTTTTTTCATCCAGCAAATAATCATCTTTATCAGGCAATGTACTATCTTCTAAAGAAGCCGTTATTAATGTCATATCTTCTTCACTATTATTTTTTTCAAGATAATTGATTACTTCCTCTTTTGACAAATTATTTAGTGCCTCATCAAATTGAACAGCGTTCATTGCCTTACCTTTTTCTACGGAAGAGTCGGGGCTAATATTTTTTGTGGCAACATTGGCAGCAAGGGCGGTTGTATTTGCTTGTCTGGCTGTGTAATTATAAATACCTGTTGCCAGAACGCCTGTAATAATTGCTGCTGCAGCCAACCTTACAAAAAGTTTTCGCTTTGGCATTGTTACCACTTTAGCGGTAATTGGTTCAACTGCAGAAAAGCTTATGGCAGTTAAATTATCAAAATAGCCGGCCGGTACTTCAAATACATTTTGCTTTTGCAGTCTATACAATAACGGGGATAAGGCTTCTATTTCTTCTGCTGAAGTTTCGTTGATTTGCTTGCTTATTTTATCGGTTATGAAAGCCGATAAATTTATAAAATAATTATCCGGTACTTCAAAAATATTTTTATGCTGTACATTTTGTAATAAAACAGGTAATTGACTATTACCGGTCTCCATTTTTAGGGCAGCCAAAATACCCGTTGATACATCTTCAAAATAATTTAGCGGAACAGTAAATACATTAATTGTCCGCGCTGTTATTAAAAGGGAAGACATTTCGTTTTCTTGCTCCGGTTCAAGCATCTCCGCCTTAAGTTTATCAATTATTTGTAAAGGTAAATTTTCAAAATAAGCTGACGGAACCTCAAATATGTTAGTTGTGCCTGCACTTTGTAAAATGCCTGAAACGCCGGAGCTTTCCTCTTTTTCATTCAGCTCCAGTTTATTAATGCTATTAAGAATCTGAAAAGATAAACTGCTGAAATAACCAATAGGCGTTTCAAAAACATTTATATACCTCGCTTGTAGTAATTTAGCAGAAAGTGTGGAGGCTGCGGATACTTCGGAAGTATTTTTCTGAGCTTTTATTTTATCCAGAATAAGTTGGGATAAATTATTGAAATATCCTTCCGGTACAGTCAGATTTTGTTGGGTGTGATTTATTGCATGAAATGGTTCGGCATAATTTAGAAAGAAATCATCGCTTAGGTTGTTAAAATACCCATCAGGAACCGTAAAAACGTTTAATTTTTGTGCAGCTGCCAGCAGTGGACTGATGTTTTTAAGTTCAAATAATATGTCATTATCAAAGTTCATGCGTATTTCAGACAGATAGCCTCCTGATAAGTTTAATGATTTAGTATATAATCCTCTATTTTTTTTACCGCATGGTGGTAACTTGCTTTTAGCGCTCCTTCACTGGTTTCGAGTACTTTGCTCATTTCCAGGTAGGGCATTTCATCGTAATAGCGTAAGTTAAAAACAATCCGTTGCTTTTCAGGCAATTGTTGCATGGCGAGTTGTAATTTCCACTCTATTTTATTACTATCGTAATTTTTATCTGCCTTGAGCTTATTACTTAATCCATTCTCTACATCGCTAAGTGAAACGGATGATCTTTTTTTCTGTTGCTCCAGGTAGGTTAGACTTTCGTTGGTTGCAATCCGATACAACCAGGTATATAACTGGCTATCTTCCCTAAAATTATCAAGGGCCTTCCAAACTTTTATAAACATATTTTGCAGCACATCATTGGCGTCTTCATGCTGAACAACTATCCTGCGAATATGCCAATATAATTTCTCCTGGTATTTTTTAATAATACCTGTAAACCCTTTTTCTCTGGTTAAAGGATCTTTAAATTGCAATAGCAATTCGTTATCATCTAAATATTGTTGGTCCATAAGCTTTTAAGAGGTATAAATATAGAAAAAGGTTTTTTAAGAATGAAGATATAGTAAACTTTAATAAATAAGCCAAGGTTAAAACGAGGATTAATTTTCTATATTGTTAAATTTTTTGCTTTTACTATTTTTTGACAGATAGGACTATTTATGGTTTTTTATTTTTTAAACCGTCACCTACACTGCCTTTTGTAGATATTAACTTAATGTGCTTCAATATTATTTAAGCTGTAACTGTTCAATCTTATTTGCTATAATAAAACTTTTCATTTCCTGCTCCAGTTTATTAAAATCTTCCTTCAAGGCTTTTTGAATAAAAATACCGTTTTTTAATAAGTGTATTTCATCGCAAACATCACTTAAAGTAGAAAAAATATGAGAGGAAATTAAAATGGTTTTTCCTAATTCCTTTAATTTTTTTAAAATGTCAATAATAATAATATTGCTTTCAATATCAACCCCATTAAACGGTTCATCAAAAATAAAATACTTGTTTTCCTGAAAAAGGATTGCCGTTAGTGCCAACTTCTTTTTCATTCCGGTTGAATAGGTTTCGGCATATTGGTCTAATGGCAAATTGAAAACATTGCGCTGGTCGATATTTCCGGTATCTTTTTCTCTTGCATTACACAGTAATTGAATGTACTCTCTACCCGTAATTTTAGAGAAGAAATAGGGATCTGTCTGCAAAAAACCTATACAATCTTTTAATTTGGTTTCGGGCGCAGTAACTGATCCTTCAAATTTTTCGATACCTGTTATGCAATTAAAGAGGGTTGTTTTGCCTGAACCATTTTCGCCCACAATGCCATATACCTTGCCTTCCTCAAATTTTATATTGATGGTATGTAAGGCCTGTTTTAAACCGTATTTTTTGGATAAATTCTCAATAATAATCATTCTAAAATTTCTTTAAGTCTTTTTGTGGATTGTAAATAAAAGAATGGAATAACGCCCGCAAGCAAGGGCGGAAACAATAAACTAATGGTTAATAAAAGCCCCTGGGGTAAATTGATACTGTTGGGATAAGCTGCATATTTGGCAATAATAACGGTACTTAAATAAATATAACCAAGCAGCTGTACTGCTAAGATCAGGTATACATTGGTATTGAAAAACACCATTAATAAAATAGTGGCCGGCAAACAAAGCAGCGATGAAAAATAGAAGGCTGTCTTTATTTTATTAAAAAGAAATGCTACTGCATTTAAACGATATATCCATACATAGAACTTCGTTTCGGGTTGCGCATAAAAGGAGAAACAAACACCGAATATAAGTACCAATGAAAACATTGCAAGGTTAAAATTCTGATACCGGATGCCGATAATGGTTAAAAAATAAGAAAGCAGGATAAATACAAACGATTTTCTGAAACCTACAATAAACTCGAATGGTTTTTTATAAAATGGTGTAGGTATTGTTAGATTATAACTTTTAGCGCTATCAAAAAATGCAAATGCAATGGTACCTAAAACCAATACCATACTTGATGTAAAGCAATGCTTATACAATAGAAATAATACAAAAGGGAGCGCGATCAACATATTTTCTATTACTCTAAGTAGATAAAAATGTTTTAGTGTAAAAAGATTTTTTAAGAAATTATTTCTTCGTCCTTCACTTAATTTTAAAAGAAGGATAAGGGCAATACCCGGATAAATATATAGCGCGTAAGGTGTTTTTGAAAATAGCCAAATTGAAAGGGCTGCAAAAACTAGTACAGTACCGGCGTATGCAGCAATAGGTTGCACACCAAGATCAACTAGATTGCGATTAATAATTTTATATTGAAGCTCAAAATATTTTCGCATAGTTACGCTTAAAATAAAAGGACAATTGAGGTAAATTCCCGCGCTTATTTTTGGTTATTCGCCTTTAATTTAAGTTCCCATTTCCATGCGCTGTCCATCATTTCTTCCAGTGTTTTTTCGGGGTTCCAGCCCAGCTCAACTTTAGCTTTATTATTATTGGCGTAAATGGCTACTACATCGCCGCTCCTGCGCGGACCAAGGGTATAATTTAGTTTAACGCCACTTACTTTTTCAAATGCATGTATGGCTTCTAAAACCGTGAAGCCATTGCCGGTGCCAAGGTTAAATACTTCAATTTTTTCGGCACTCTTTTTATCAAACAAAAAATTAAGTGCAAGGGTATGGGCATGTGCAATATCGCAAACATGAATATA
>JAYTHI010000338.1:0-8862 GCA_043732685.1 Ferruginibacter sp.
CAGGTCACTAGGACCTAAATTAAAATGCATCAAAACCCGGTAAATCCTTGATTTACCGGGTTTCTTGTTAAAGCAAATATCAAAATATATCAAACAATAGCATAATTGTCGTGAATAAAACGGTGAACAAACACATTTTTGCAATTATGTTCACCAGTTTTCGCTGAAACTATCTACCATAGCGGATTACCGCATTTTACTTTTTGTTTTTCATCTAATATTTACGTAATTATTTTGGTTATTCCAGTGAACAGAAGCCGGTATTTTTTAATTTAAAAAATACCAGAAATAGATAATAAATTGGTTACCTCACTTGATTCTTATGCTCATGTAAAATGGAACTGTAGAACCAATTCAGTTTTAAAACATTTTCAGCGTATTCAAAAAGTAATCAGGATGGGTATGGTTTATGGATGGATTCTGAATATTCCATTTGATACTTATCATTGCAAGCCAGAAAAAACGCACAGAACATTTTTAGCCCCAGACGAATTGCAGAGGATTGAAACAAAAACTTTTTCTCTTCATAGGCTGGATCATGTTAGCTATATATCGTTATTTTTTCATCCTACACCGGGCTTACATTTATTGACATCGAGCCTTTAACACCATAAAATATTTAATCTGGGGTAGATGGCAAAAAATGGGTTTTTACCTATCGTCAAAAAAACAAGTAACAAATTTAGTGTGCCATTAATACCTGCCGCCCTTAACATCCTTGAAAAATATAGTCATTCAATTGAAGCAAACCAAAAAGAGAGGCTGCTTCCGATGATCAATAATAGTAAGACCAATGCTTAATTAAAAGAAATTGAAGACCTTTGCAGCATCGAAAAGAATCTAACTTTCCACATGGCGCGACACTCTTTCGCAACAACTGTTTCACTGGGCATGATAAAATAACAACCACCCAGATTAATGCAAAAGTGCTGGAAAATAAAGCAAGTGATGATATTAACGCATTGTTATCAAGATTGTTGAAGCCATCTTTTTAAAAAATAAATCGAAAGTAAAAATCATATTTAAGAAACAATTTGAAGTAGATTTTTCAATTAAAGGAACTTTTAAGTTAATTTAATAGACTATTGAAATAAAATAATTTGCTGGTGAAAGAAAAAAATATATTTCTTTTTCACCAGCAAATAAAACAGTTAAGAGTTAGCTACATCAAAAGAAGGTAGAAATTGCTTAAATTCGTACAGGCAAATTATATATTATGCAGACAGATAAAATAAATTTTAAAAATACAATGTTGAACGACCAACAATTGGATATGATCCGGTTGTTTAAAAATCCAATGTCGGAAGACGATTTTTTACAAATGCGCCGGTTAGCTGTTCAATTATTAGCTAAGAAACTCGATCTGATTACCGAAACCTGGGAGAATGAAAATAATATTATCGAAGCTAATTATGATATTTTAAGTAAACAGCATTTACGCACTCCCTATAAAAATAGTTGATGCAAATAGTTCTGGATACTAATATTTTGCTTGTTGCAATCAGTAAAAAAAGTTTATACAATTCAATTTGGCAAGCATTTATTAATGGAAAATACAAGCTAATAATTTCTGAAGAAATTATTCATGAATATGAAGAGATACTTATTAAATATGCAGCTCCCGGGGCTGCATATTTGGTAAATGAAATATTCGCAGAATCCCCGGATATTATTTATAAACGGATTTATTATAATTGGAATATAATTACAATAGACCCTGATGACAATAAATTTTTTGATGCAGCAGTTGCAGGAAATGCAGATTATCTTGTAACCAATGACAAGCATTTTAATGAAGCTTTAAAGATTGAATTTCCCAAAGTAAATATTATAAATGCAGAGATGTTTATGGAATTGATTTGATGATATGAAGCCATTAATATTTATTTGTTTCCGCAACATTTATGTTAAGAACTAAAGTTTATTTCAATTTTTGAAAGTATTCTCAGCAAAGCATTAGACGCCAAATTCAAGATTTAGTCACTATAAAGTTGCAGAAATAAAATGTAGCCAAACTCCAAAATTTGTATAGGTTTTTAATAGCCAGCTATGTTTTGGTTGTACCAAAACTCCCTTGCCTTATCCTGAAAGTAGCATAAAGGCGTTTTTCTCATGTCGTTGGCATTCGGTCAAAATAAAAATTAATAGTGTACAGTAATGGAATAAAAACGAAGACTGCTTAAATAATCAATAAAAAAAGTAGGAATATCCAGTAATTTAAAGAGAATGCATCATTACCTGCAATCAATAAGGAAAATAAAAAAAGAAAAATTAGCCTTGAGGTCATTTCAGCTATGGGTAATTCTTTTATGTGCTCTAGCATTAACATTAATTGGATTATATCTTTTTGTACAACAAAAATTTATTATTGGAAAATCCTTTTCAGGGAAATATGGGAATCCAGGTTCACAAGTATCGATAAGTGGTATAAGCACTATCTTAATTGGTTTAGTAATTTCTATTTTTCCGACTTGCCAATTAATAAAGCAAAGCACTAGAAGTAAAATGAAAAAATAATTAATTAGAAACATTGAAGGAAGGAAACTTTTATAATTACCATGGATATCTACCTAGAAAATATTGAAGTTAAAATTAATGGTACAGTTGTACTTACAAATATGAAGTGGTTCCGTGGAGCAAGTCGTTATAATAATGGTGCGACACTTTATGGAAGAAAATATTTGATGCGTTTGGTATGTCATGGGCTCAAGCTAAAAAATAAAAATAAGTTAGTTCAAATTTTTACCAACACAACGTTATAAATAAAATCTAGGACATATTTCCAGACGATATTAAAATTGCCACAACTAAAATTGAAAAGGCAGATGTATTAATGGGCATAGCTTTCGGGTAAAATCAATTTATAAATATAATTTCCGGATACGAATTTTTTAAAGTCTATTGCTTGAAAAATGAATTTGTTTTACAGATCATCCAGCCGACAAACTTATAATGACAAGAAGCATCGAAAACCTTTAAGTATTTGATGAAAATGGAGTTGAAATAAAAGGAATTGGAACTGATGTTTCAGGTATGGACAGCGATGCTTTTGATTTAACTATTATGGGGATTTCACATCCTTTTATGAAGTTGTAGTCGTTAAGGAAAATACAAAAGGATCAAAATTAGCAAATGCACTTTAATTGATCAATCAGATCAATATTTTGGTATTTTAATACAATTCAATAAATAAATAGGGCATTAACCTATATTAAAAGTTATCGTCCCTTCAGGACTTTAGATTATAAAATCTTTAAGTATGACATCCATTAGCGGTGGGCAACGCCCATCAAGGAATTTTGTATGGTTTTTTTATAAGCATAGAAAACTCATTATTGTAGTTAACGACTAAAGTGAATAAAAGGGAACCACAGTAAAATGACAACAACAATTGATACCTTAATAAATTTAAAAAATCCTTCCCTTTTTTTACTGTCAAACATAAAATTCCAGCCAATTGGTTTTATTTTCAAAAATTCTCCTTTTAAAATAAAATTTATTAGTTCTATTTGATTATTAATATTTATTAATAATTATTAGGTACTTTTAAAAATTTGTTGTTATTTTAAAGTCTTAATAATTGCCGTAGAATTATAATCGATAATAATTTTTCTTAAAAAGAATAAATCATTTATAATGTTCAAAATAATTCCCTTTTTTATTTTTCTATTTAATAGCAATTTTATATTCGGTCAAATTTCTGCAGCATCTACAGTTAAACCTGCAGTTAGCCTGACCTTAATTCCGCCTTCGCCGGTTACAGACCAAATAATTTTAGACATTCGTGCGGGAATTAGAAATGAAGGAAAAACTTCAAAAGCATTTGAGGTAAATTTTTATCTTGATACAGAAAACAACAGCAACCTCTTAAACCACAGCAATATTGTAGTAGCACCCAAAACCGCCAATGCCGTAAAGTTTCGCTGGCCTACCAATAATAAAGCGGGCGATCATAAAATTATCCTTGTATGTAAAAGCGGTAAGAATATTTATCGGTACCAACGGCTAATTTCTATCCTTTCTTCTACTATCCGGTCTACTAAACAAATAGATGGAGCCTGGATAAATTTTTATCATTGGAGTGATGAAGAAGGAAAACACTGGAATGCGGATATTAAAAAAATGACAAATGACCAATGGCGGGAACTTATAAATGCGCAGCATCAATTAGAAATGAATGTGGTTGTAATGCAGGAATTATTTCGCAATCAGGTATATGTTGATGCTCAAACAATTGAAAAAGATGGGTATAAGGGTCGGGCATTTTATCCTTCAAAATTATTTCCCGAACGTATGCCCATTGCAGCTAACGATCCCGTTGAAGCAGTATTATCGGAAGCTGATAAAAATGGCATGGACGTATTTGTAGCTGTAGGTCTTTATGCATGGTTCGATTTTACTAAGGGTTCATTGGAATGGCATAAAAAAGTAGCAAAAGAATTATGGGATAAATATGGTCATCACCCCTCCTTTTATGGCTGGTATATTAGTGAAGAAATGGACGGCGGTTTAGGAGATGAAAAACACCGGGAACAAATTGTAGACTTTTTTAAAGGCTTTAGTAAATATGTAAAAACGCTGGCACCTGAAAAACCTGTAATGCTGGCTACCAACAGCCATAACGTGCGCAGTGCCCAAGCCACCTATGCCAGATTACTTCCGTACCTGGATATACTGTGTCCTTTTGGTTTTCACCGCATGCCTAAAGATGATTACACCGGCGAAGAAGTTGCAGCAGTGCTGCAAAAATTATGTGATAATGCTTCTTCCCATTTATGGATGGATATGGAAGTATTTGATTTTGAAAAAGGAGCTGCAGGAACGCTGGATGCCCTGGTTCCAAGACCCATTAAAGGTCTGCTAAGTGATTTGCACCGTTTCCCCAATTTTGAAAAAATACTATGTTACCAATACCCCGGGTTAATGAACAGTCCGGAAATGTCGATAAAACCTGGCGGAGAAAATACGGTTAAATTATTTTTAGCTTATAAAAATTATTTAACCAATTTAAAAGCTTCGCGAATAAATCCCTGAATTTTTAATGACCCTTAAAAATTATTATGATGACAATACCAAATTACACGAAGATATATCGTGAAAACTTACTGGAGGATGTTGTTCCGTTTTGGCTTACCCATTCTAAAGATGAAAAATTCGGAGGTTATTTTACCTGTCTCGATACTAAGGGAAACGTTTATGATACGGATAAATTTATATGGCTTCAATGCCGGCAGGTTTGGTGCTATTCCATGCTTTACAATAAGGTTGAAAAAAAGCAGGAATGGATAGATTTTGCCATTCATGGTGCAAACTTTTTAATAAAAAACGGTAGAGATCCGGAAGGTAATTGGTATTTTTCGCTCAATAAAAAAGGCGTTCCGTTAACACAGCCCTTTAATATATTTTCTGATTGTTTTGCCGCAATGGCATTTGGGCAATTATACCAGGCAACCAATAACAAAACCTACGGAGATATCGCAACACAAACCTTCCATAATATTTTAAGCAGGCAAAAAGATTCGAAAGGTAAATATTCCAAGGCCTTTCCGCGTACGCGACCATTAAAAAGTTTTGCCTTACCCATGATTCTTTGTAACCTTGTTTTAGAGATTGAACCTTTACTGGATCCTGCATTGGTAAGCTCAACCATTTCAACTGGAATCACAGCGGTTATGACTGATTTTTATGATCAAAAAACTGGTCTGATTTTAGAAAATATAAATACTGACGGAACATTTTCAGATTCTTTCGAAGGTCGTTTATTAAATCCAGGTCATGGATTGGAATCGATGTGGTTTATGATGGATCTTGCAAACCGCGCAAACGATAAGGTCTTACTTCAAAAAGCAGTTGATACAACCCTTACTATTTTAGAATACAGCTGGGACACAAAATATGGAGGAATTTTTTATTTTTTAGATATTAAAAACTACCCTCCGCAGCAATTAGAATGGGACCAAAAATTATGGTGGGTACATATTGAAACAATCATAAGCCTGTTAAAAGGATATCTCTTAACAGGAGATAAGCGCTGCTGGCTATGGTTTGAAAAAGTACATGCTTATACATGGGCACATTTTCCGGATCCAAAAAATGGTGAATGGTTTGGTTATTTAAACCGCCAGGGCGAAGTATTGTTACAAATGAAGGGTGGTAAATGGAAGGGCTGTTTTCATGTACCAAGGGGTTTATACCAATGCTGGAATACGTTGGAAGCTATAGAAAAAAAATATGCAAAAATTACTAATACGGTTAATATTATTTAGATGGCAAACATACCCATGCAAACTTTAGTTTTAATTGAAGAACCAATAAATAGTGATAAACCTAATTATACACCTGCCCTTATCTCTTTGGCCGTATTGTATTTTATGATGGGTTTAATAACCTGCCTTAATGATACCCTTGTGCCATTTTTTAAAAGCGGTTTTAACCTTACGTTTGCGCAATCATCATTGGTACAATTTTATTTCTTTTTAACCTATGGTGTAATGTCTGTACCGGCAGGTAAAATAGTAGAAAAAATAGGCTATAAAAATGGTATGGTCATGGGTTTTTCTATTGCCGCCTTTGGTGCAATATTATTTTTTCCGGCCTCAATACTACATCGGTATGAATTGTTTTTGGCTGCATTATTTATTATAGCAATTGGTATTGTTTTATTACAGGTAGCGGCCAACCCCTACGTAACCATGCTGGGCCCTGCTCGTACTGCTTCATCAAGGTTAACGCTAATTCAAGGTGTAGGCTCTATTGGCACAACCAGTGCACCATTACTGGGATCTTATTTTATATTGTCGCATTTAAAAGAATCAAAATCTTCCAGTGAAGCTGTTGGCTATCCTTATATCGGTATCGCCTGCCTGCTGATTCTTATTGCAATTGTTGTGTATAATTTAAAACTTCCAATAATAAAATCTAACCATAATTTGCAGGAAACACCAGCAATTGATACAGCAAAAACAGTATTTTCTTATAGAAATTTAAACTTCGGAATATGGGCCATTTTTGTATATGTTGGTGCAGAGGTTTCGATAGGAACTTTTTTAACTAACTACATTGCAGATACGCTAAAAATACCAGTACACCAGGCCAATAATTATGTAGCTTTTTATTGGGGCGGCATGTTGGTGGGACGATTATTTGGTGCTTTTATTTTACAATCCCTAAAACCGCAGTCGGTATTGGCAGGCTGTGCAGCTATTTCAGTTTTACTGCTGCTTTTCTCTATTAATTCATCAGGTAATATTGCGGTATGGAGTATGATAGCAATCGGCTTATTTAACTCCATCATGTTTGCAACCATATTTTCATTATCAGTAAATGGTTTAAAAACATTTACAACCCGGGCATCAGGTTTATTATCGACTTCAATAGTTGGCGGCGCAATTATTTCTTATTTAATGGGTTTATTAAAAGATAGCTTTTCCTGGCCAATCGCTTTTTTAGTGCCGGTAATTTGTTATTTGTATATTTTCTTTTATGGTATTAACGGGTACAGGTCTTCCCTCAATCCGCCATCCTAATTGTATTTTTTAACCTAAAATTTATATTATGAAAAAAGTAATCTTGCTCGGGTTTCTTCCATTTATGCTTTTGGCCTGCCAACCAATACCACCTATAGATATACCCCCGGTTAAGCCACCTATTATTGGAAAATACGATAAATTAATTACCTATGAAAGCGATTTTATTATGGCGCATCAATTGGATGATGGGGCACTCGCCATGTCATCCAATAAAGGTGTACCCGGTTATAAAATAGTACCTTATTTTGCTAATATTGCTGCGATGGCATTACTCGCAAATCCAACTGCGGCAAGAATTACAGCTGTTAAAAATTGGATGGTTTGGTATATGACGCACTTAAATGCAGATGGGTCTGTATATGATTATTATGCCACTAATTATACCGGTGCCGCTACCCTAACTTCAACCGGAGATTTTGATTCGGTAGACTCCTATGCCGCTACATTTTTTACCTTGGCAAAATTACTATGCGATGCTTCGCCGGCTGATAAAGACTGGTTAAAAACAAATTATTCTGAACAGCTTAAAAAAATTGGTGAGGCACTTATTATGGTGGTGCAGGGTGATGGCCTGGCAATTGCAAAACCTACTTATGCCATAAAATATACCATGGACAATGCGGAGGTTAATGAAGGAATGAAAGACATGGTTTGGCTTTCGCAAAATATTATTACAGGGGGTGAAACCGCAAAATGGCAAACCCTTTTAACCAATAATACCAATGGCATTGAAACGGGTTTATGGAATGTAGCTAACAACAATTATTTTATGTACGCGGGTGGAGCTGCTATTAACTGGAGTATATTTTACGCTGATGCTACCTGCCAGTTGTACCCAATCTGGTGTGGCGTAATTGACCCCAATTCTGCCAGGGCTATTAGTTTATGGAATACATTTAATACCAATTATCCTGACTGGAGTACCGGAAAAATATATGATGCAGGCGGTTTTCCATGGGCAGTTATTAGTTATGCAGCAGCTGTTATCAACGATAAAGGACGAACAGAAACGTATTTAAATTATGTGCAAACATTTACCAATGCAGGAAATCAACCAACAGCCAACTGGTATAATTTAGAAGCTGCTTTTGTAGTATTGGCTGCAAAGAAAATGAATTAAAAAAGTTGTGTGTAATAAGTATTAAGCAGGTTTTGGTAGTTTTAGTTAAGATTGGTTACGTTATTTTTAGCCGATGGCTTTGGATAACGTAACCTTTATTTTTATACCTATATTATAAACCTGATTGTATAATTTAATCGGATCAGGTTGATAATTCGCAAAAGCATTATTAGCCTAAGCTGTTTAATTTTTAGATAAGAAAAACTTACTTCA
>JAYTHI010000339.1:0-2646 GCA_043732685.1 Ferruginibacter sp.
ATCTGAAAAATATTTATTAATTTTATATTATGTCTTTTTCTGAAACACAAAATATTCGCATCGCTATAATCGATTTAAATGCAGGGGAACCTAACCAGAGTATGCGCTGTCTTAGGGAAATTTTAAACCAGTTTGGAAAGGAAAAAAATCTTTCCATAAGCTTGGATGAATTTAATGTTCGTCAAAATTTAGAGGTTCCTGATCTTAGTTACGATATATTTTTATCAAGCGGTGGACCGGGAAGCCCTTTAGAAAGTGAAGGAAGTGAATGGGAGCGTATCTACTTCGACTGGCTGCAAAAAGTTGAAACCTGGAATCTCGACAAAATTAATTTTCAAAAAAAATATGTATTTTTTATTTGCCACTCCTTTCAACTTGTCTGCAGGTATTGGAATATTGGTAAAGTATGCGAAAGAAAAAGTACTTCGTTCGGTGTATTCCCTATCCATTTATTAAAGGATGGGCAGGAAGAAATAATATTTCATCAAATGCAGGATCCTTTTTATGCTGTTGATAGCAGGGACTTTCAGGTAGTAGAACCTATCCGGAATAATTTGGCGGCTATCGGGGCTACCATTTTAGCAATAGAAAAAGAGCGCCCGCACATTAACCTTGAAAGGGCCATTATGGCGGTTAGGTTTAACCCATATATGATTGGCACCCAGTTTCACCCTGAAGCTGATGCTGCAGGCATGAGTTTGCTTTTACAGACAGAAGAAAAAAAACGAACAGTAATTGAAAATTATGGCGAACAAAAATGGGCCAGTATGATTGAACAATTAAATGATCCTGATAAAATAATGTTTACCTATGAACATGTGCTTCCCAATTTTTTAAATATTGCCATAAAGCATATTCGGCAAAGTTTAAAGCCAATTGCACTTTAGACAGATTAATGTTTTGTGCTTCAACAAATAATTATTTATTTAAAAATATCAACTATTTCACAAATCCGAGATATTTAAAATGCATAAAATTGCGCAGCTTTTGTCTAACACAATTATTTCTTCCAGCTATTTAACCATTGCTAATAAACGATATTGAAGTAAGCTTATTATTGTTATTTTTAATTATGGTAACCACATCAATTGAAATTGCATGCAAAAAGTATTAAGAGAAAAATTCAATCAAAGCTTTTCACCGGAAAAATATAAAAGTTATTTAGAAGAACTGGAAAACCTGCATCCGGGAACCCTTGATTTTAGAATTGCAGAAACCCCCATTTTCATACCAAAAGATTTTACAAAAAAAATGTTGGATACCTGTGAGGATATCATTGACATTATTGTAGCGCCAAATTTTAAAGCCCTGACAGAAAAATCAATACCGCCCGAATTAAATGTACCCAATCAAAAAAAACATGCTCAATTTATAGCTTTTGATTTTGGCATTTGTGAGAATGATCATGGAATGCTGGAACCACAATTAATTGAGATGCAGGGCTTCCCTACCCTGTTTGCATTTCAGGCTTTTCATACCGCCAGTGCAAGAAAATATGCCGGGGTGCCGGCAACGCACGATGCATACCTGAACGGATATACAGCCGAAACCTATTTGCAACTTCTTAAAGAAATTATCATTGGCGATCAACATCCTGAACAGGTTATATTACTGGAAATTTATCCGGAAAAACAAAAAACAAGGATCGATTTTTTTTGTACAGAAGATATGCTGGGTATAAAAACAGTGTGCCTAACAAAACTTTTTAGTGAAGGAAATCAACTTTTTTATGAAACGAATGGTAGAAAAATTTTAATTAAAAGAATTTATAACAGGGTTATTTTTGATGACCTGCAACAGCAAAAATTAACCGCCAATACCATAGATCTAACTAATGCATGGGATGTTGAATGGATCCCGCACCCAAATTGGTTCTATCGAATTAGTAAATACACTTTACCCCTTATAGATAACCCCTACGTACCCCCTACATTTTATTTAAAAGAGTTAGAAGAAATTCCGGCTGACCTGGAGAATTATGTTTTAAAACCTTTGTTTTCCTTTGCCGGCATGGGCGTTGTTATTGATGTAGTAAAAGAGGATATTGATAAAATAACAGATCCGGAAAATTGGATATTGCAACGCAAGGTTAAATATGCCGCAGTTATAGCAACTCCCGATGTGCCCGCCAAAGCAGAAATACGGCTATTTTATTTTTGGAAAGATGGATGGGAAAGGCCATTGGCAGTGCATAATTTATCCCGGCTTAGCAAGGGTAAAATGATAGGTACAAGGTATAATGAAGACAAAACCTGGGTAGGCGGAACGGTTGCTTTTTTTGAGCGTTGATAATTTTATCTTATTATAAGTCTGGTTTAATAAATTATTTTTATTTAAAAATAGCCACATGATAAAAGGCCCTGCAAGGTTTGATTACCACTTAAACAAACTACAACTACTTTTAGATAAAGCCACCCTACAAAAAAATCCAGCTTTATGGCTATATAAAAATGATGCCCGTACGCCATTATTTATGTTGGAAGGGCTAGCTAAACTATACAGCAGCCTGCACAATAAAAAGAAATTTATACAATTAAAAGCACAGTTTAAACTACTGGAAGATACCCTGGGGGCAATTGATTATTATGATAAGATTGCCAAAGATGCAAGTGCAAATAAAAAAATAAATGCAACGATACTCCACTA
>JAYTHI010000340.1:0-56150 GCA_043732685.1 Ferruginibacter sp.
TCGGCTTTACGTTGTTCTGCCCATGCTTCAACATCTTCTCTAACTTCATCAATACTTTTTTGCGGTAAAATATTTTTATAATAAAACTCTTCTCTTTTACTGGCCTTAGTTTGATAAATTAATTTATAGATCAATTTTATTTTACGGTAAACAAAGCGTTGCACCATAAACAAAACCAACCCGTAACTACCAATAAATAGTATAACAAAACTAATAATTGCAGACCACCAAATGGGTTCAAAAAAATAAATGACCAAACTTATTGGAATAGAAATTATTGCAGCGGTAATAGCTGATAATTGTTGAGGAGAAAGATTTTTTGTTGCGAACATTTAAATTATTAAATTTTTAATAAATACTGAACTGTTTTTTTTAATGCCAGGGTTTAAATTATCCAACGGTTATTAATAGGGCAAAATAATGTAAAATTGCTGCAGCTAAAACAAATAAATACCACACCCCATGATGGTAAGTATTTTTTTTCCAAATATAAAAAACTATGCCCGTACAATATAATACTCCTCCAATTATAATTAGTTGTATTACAGATATGGGCATTAGTGCAAAAAACTTTTTTTTCCCTGCCAATAAAAATAGCCCCATCATAAGATAAATAATTATAGACAGTGTTTCGAACCAGCCAGTATAAAATATTTTAAAAAGGGTACCTGATAAAGTAAGGCTCCATAAACCGAACAGCAAATAAAATCCAAAACTATTGTTTACAAAGCGTATTATAAACGGGGTATAGGTTCCGGCAATTAAAAAGTAAATACTTATATGATCAAATATTGTTAATACTTGCCTTGTTTTAGTTGTTTTAAAGCTATGGTATAAAGTAGAAAAAATACACCATTAAAAAGCCAAAACCATACATGCCTATACAACAATACAGGAAAAACTTCCTTTGCTAAAAGCAACAAATATTAAATATGAAATCACGACAGTGCAAAATATAGCACCAACTCCATGCGAAAGGGAATTAACTGTTTCAGGATCAATCTTTATGGGAGTTATTGTTGTTTTTAGTACACCATAGAGTGTAAATTAATTACTTTTACTGCAATTAACCGGCTGAAAAGTCAGCTAAAAAGGGGTATAAATAATTTGAATATTTAAACCTTATAATTCAAATTTATAACCAACTCCTTTTACAGTTGTTATGCAATCAAGATCAAGCTTTTGACGAATTTTACGAATGTGCACATCAATGGTTCTATCGCCTACAATAACTTCTGTGCCCCAAACCTGGTTTAATATCTCGTTGCGTAAAAAAACTTTTCCGGGTTTTGAAGCCAGCAAGGCGAGTAATTCAAATTCTTTTCTCGCTAAGGTGATGTCGCTTCCCAGATAATTAATATTATATTTTTCCCTGTCAATTTTTAAATCACCTAACTGTAAAAGATCGCCGCCTTCTTTGTTTAATCTTCTAAAAAGGGCGTTTACTTTGCTTATTAAAACCTTGGGACTAACAGGTTTAGTTATATAATCATCCGCACCGGTTTCCAATCCGCGAATCTCTGTTCCTTCATCGCTTAAAGCTGATAAAAAAACAATTAACGTTTCTTTAAAAAGAGGTTGCATTCTTAAAATGTTACATACCTCAATACCGTTTTTTCCCGGCATCATTATATCAAGCATTATAAGGTTGGGCTGATGCTTTTTTGCCTGTTCAATGGCTTCATCACCATTTTTTGCGGTAAAAACTTCGTAGCCTTCCTGCTGCAGGTTAAATTGGATAATTTCCAGAATATCTGGTTCATCATCAGCAATTAATATTTTTTTAACATTGTTCATACGTTAGTTCTAGGAACAAAAGTAGTCTATCAGTTTAACTATTTTATCAGCTTGTCGCCATTCCGATATTATCAAATTGTTAACCGGCCGGCATAACTTTGTAAAGTAAATCCTAATTGTCAATCAATTAAATTAAACGAAATTGCATAATTGTAAATTAATAAAAAATAATGCATCTAGCGTTAAATGGGTAAGTTTATTGGCAACGGATGTCACTAACCCTCTTTACTAATAAGTGTTTTAATTGTTATTTGTTAATAAAATTCAATATTTGCATTTGAAGATCTTATGAAAATATATATTTTATCTTTTTTGTTTATTCTGTCATACGTGAATGTCTTTGGAAATTCCGATTCTACCGTTATACCCATCCAACGGCAAAGAAACCATGAACAGATTACTGCAGAACAGCAAAAATGCGATTTGGCCGACGGTAAGCTGGATGGACTGGTTAGTGTATCTGCCAATGAAGAAATAAACCTGCAGGTTACCGATGCCCTCTTGAGAAGAATAAATGTTTTAGCGGATTTTATTGAAACCAATAATAAAATTGCGAGTAATAATGAAAAAATTCGACAGCTTAATTATGTACAAGCTGTTATAACAAATTTTAGATCAGCATGGCGTTCGGGTAAATTAAATCCCGTTTTAGCCCCCCAGCTTATTGATAATTTTGAAAAAATATTTAAAGCAAATCTGGATACCTTAAGTATGGCATCATATATTGATGAAGTGCCTTTTGAAATTGGTAGTATCAATGCTGAAATATTTAAAAATAATATAGGTTATAAAGAAAGTAAAAATATTTTATTTATAAAATTTTCCGCCTTGTATCCGGACAAGATATTAGCTTCAATAAGACCCTATGTTGAGGAGCCCTTTGCAGATAGCTTAATTGTGCTGGCATGTAAAAATAATCCAAAGCAACTGTATGATTACGCATCGGCCATTAGCTCACCAGTGGGTAAACTTATCCAAAGAAATAGCGACCCGTTGGTAAAAACAATTGTAAAGCTTACTCATACGCCCAAGGCCTTATTTTATTTTCCATTTTTAGACGAAATATTAAAAGGCAGGCTGACTATCGACAGCATTAAAAAGTTTATTGCAGATGGCGAAGGTAAAATTGACAGCGTAGGGTATTTTCAATTGTTGGTTAAAACAGAAATAGAATATCAGCAGCGATTAATGATGAAAGATACCCCTGTAGCAATGTTTGGTGCAAACGGTTTAAGGGAGATGCTGCAACGAAAGGCCATTCAAAATTTTATTACACCTATCAACGATTTGCACGAACAAAATAACCTTAACATCCGCATGAAGGCAATAGAACCCTTATCTGCCAGGGATCTTTATTATGTTATTGTAATGGGCGAAAATGATATTTATACGTCCAGTTATAAAAATAGTTTTATTCGATTGCTTCAAAAAATGGGCGCAAACCCCAGAGGCGACGAATTGATGGTAAGTGTTAACATGGATTATTTTAGAAAATTTATTAAAATGGCCGCTAATTTTAATCAGTTGGATGCCTTTTTAAAAACAATGCCGCAGGAAAGATCTACTATATTAATGAAGGCATTTGTTGCTAACCTGGATAAAACCAATAATTTAGAAGATGCTGTTGATGTTGCCGATAGTTACAGCTCTATTAAAGACAGCAGCCTGCTGCAAAATATTCTTAAAAATGTAAGCAATAACGAACAACGTTCTTTCAATGAAAATAACAACCGGGGTAAAATAATTTACCAATTGCTTAAAACGATATTCCGCTCCTCAGACAGCACAAATACTGATTTAACAAGCCAGATAGGAATTCCCTCAATTTACAGCATCGACAATAAATACCTTACAGATGATAGTGGCAGGATTATTCAACAGGTGTTTTTTTACGGTGATGAGGATGGTAAAGCCAATTATGCCGGGTTTATAAATTCATTTTCGCCAAAAGAATGGAAAATTATTAACCGGCCGGAATGGGTAGAAATTAAATCTTTAAAAAGAAAGGTTTTAATATATGCCAACCTGCCCCTGAATAGTGATAAAAATTTAGATGATACTGCCCAGATACACCTTAAGCGTTACCTTATTAAAAATGATTTGTACCCCTCCGTTGTTATTCATCGGGGGCATAGTTATTGGTTGCCGGGTACCATCAGCCGTATGACGGGAAGCGCAAAAATTATTGTACTGGGCTCTTGCGGCGGTTATAAAAACCTTAGCCAGATATTAGATATTTGTCCGGATGCCCATATAATTTCAACCAAAGAAATAGGAAAGGGAGACATTAACCGCCCCATTCTTAACTACCTCAACCAGGCAATTTTATCAGGAAAGTCCATTGTTTGGAAAGATATGTGGACAGCATTGACAAAAGTTTTTTATACTGACAATAATAAAGATGTTCGCGAAAGTTGGGATGATTATGTACCTCCTTATAAAAACCTTGGTGCAATTTTTATAAAGGCTTACAACAAAAAAATGGAACCGCGATAAACTGTTTCAACTGTAAAAGGCTTTTAGTTTTTACGTTTATTTATGGACGAAGCTTTAATAGAAAGTAAAATAAATTAGGTAAATGCTCCACAAAATTCAATTGACATCAGCTGCAGGTTTATGCCGCAAAATTAATTATTAACTTTGTATAATGAGTGAGCAGCCAAAGGCAAAATCCATTTTTAATTTTTCCATACTTCGAAGGGTATTTCAATTTGCATCCCCTTATAAAAATAAATTTTACTGGTCTTTATTTTTAGCCTTATTTCTGGCTATTATTTCTCCCATTCGTCCCTGGTTAATTCAAATTACCATAACGCGTGGGTTACAGGCAGGTACGCAATTTTGGTTTTTAAAAGGCGCCGGTCCGGTTATTATTGGAATAACAATTATACAGTTGGCATTACTTTTAGTAGAAACTGCCTGCAGATTTATTTTTACTTTTTTTACAGCATCTTTGGGGCAAAGTGTTGTAAAGGATATGCGGGTAACAACCTATAAAAAAATAATCAGTCTTAATTTGTCTCAATTTGATAAAACACCCATTGGAACACTAACTACCCGCACTATAAATGATATTGAATCTATCAATGATATTTTTAGTGATGGATTAATTCCAATAATTGCAGATCTTTTATCGATAATCGCTGTACTGATTTATATGTTTCTTATCAGCTGGAAGCTAACGCTTATCTGCCTTGCCCCATTTCCTGTTCTAATTATTGCTACTTACTATTTTAAAGAAAGCGTAAATAAATCTTTTATACAGGTGCGTAATGCTGTGGCACAGCTAAATGCTTTTGTTCAGGAGCATATAACCGGTATGGGGATTGTGCAGGCTTTTGCTGCAGAAAAAAGGGAATTTGAAAAATTTAATACCATTAATAAAAAGCACCGTAATGCAAATGTGAAATCTATTTTTGCTTATTCTGTTTTTTTTCCTGTGGTAGAATTGGTGTCTGCTTTATCTGTAGGTTTGTTGGTGTGGTGGGCTGCAAAAGAATCTTTAGGTATTGCCGATATCGACAAGCCTGCTGTGGTTGGGGTAATCACTTCTTTTATTTTGTGTTTAAATTTATTGTTCAGACCGTTAAGGGTTATTGCTGATAAATTTAATGTACTGCAGATGGGGATGATTGCCAGCGAACGTGTTTTTAAGGTATTGGATAATACGGATGTAACTATTCAGGTTGATGCCGAAAACAAAATTATAAAATACATTAAAGGGAAATTGGAGTTTAATAAAGTTTGGTTCGCTTACATCGAAGAAAACTATATTTTAAAAAATATTTCCTTTACCATCAACCCCGGCGAAACATTGGCCATTGTTGGCAATACGGGTAGTGGTAAAACTTCTATCATAAGCCTTATCAATCGTTTATACCATATACAAAAAGGTGCTATTAAAGTAGATGATACTGATATAGAATTGTATGATCTTTTTTATCTGCGCAGCAAAATTGCCGTGGTTTTGCAGGATGTATTTTTGTTTAGCAGTTCGGTATACGATAATGTAACCCTGCGCAATACCGATATTAAAAAAGAGCAGGTAATTGAAGCCGCTAAACTAATTGGAATACATGATTTTATTTTAAAATTACCCGGCGGATACGATTACAATGTTATGGAAAGAGGAGCAACCTTATCGCTTGGCCAACGGCAATTATTATCTTTTGTACGCGCTTTATTGTACAACCCTGCTATACTAATTTTAGATGAAGCAACCTCTTCCGTTGATACAGAAAGTGAACAATTAATTCAACATGCGATTGATAAATTAATTACCGGAAGAACCTCTATTATTATAGCTCACCGTTTATCAACCATTAGAAAGGCCACAAAAATAATGGTGTTGGATAAAGGAGAAATTATGGAAATTGGTTCTCACGACGAATTAATTGCAAAGCAGGGACATTATTATCAACTACATAAACTGCAGTTTCAAAAGCAGGAAATCCCGGTTTTGCCAATTTAATTTTAGCCAATTTAATTAGTAAATTGCAATAATGGAATCTTAAAATGAAATAGTGCCTGTAAAAGAGCAAAATAACCATCATGTTATAGTGGTTGAACCTGATTATTGGAAATTAGAAGAAGAAAAAAAATATAAGGCAATCATTACATACCAGCTAGGCAGATCGGTTTAAAATGATGATGGTATTAATGAGGATTGATAACACGCTTTCGAAAGCCAAAATTACCCATAAAAAAATGCTTTGATAATATGGATATAATGGATGAAAGTCTATTAAGATTTTGGAAAAAATTGAATTCTTTTGGCGTAAAGTACATAATGGTTGGGTGAGTAGCCGTAAATCTTCATGGATTTTCCAGAATGACAAAGGATATTGATATTTGGATAAATGATACAAAAGAAAATAGGCAAAAATTAGGTTTGGCTTTTGCTCAATTTGGATATGATGAAATCCATTTGGAAAAATTTTAATTTATTCCGGAATGGACCGATTTTCATATTGGACCTGGTTTAAAATTGGATGTTTTAATTAAAATGGTTGGTCTTGAGTGATACTCCTTTGATAAATGTTTGGAAATTGTCTCACTGGCAGAAATCGAAGGTATCCTAATCCCTTTTCTTCAGCAAAACCAATTAATTGCCAACAAAAAAGCAATTAACCGTTCAAAAGACCAGATAGATGTAATTGAGTTGGAAAATATAATTCGCATTAGTAAGAATTTAAATTTTTAATAATCAACCCTGCAAAATTTCTTTATAACCCCTTCCCATTTATACCTTAAACGCTTATCTTTGCGCCAAATTTCAGGGATATTATGGCATTAAAGAGCATCAAAGCATTACTGGTAGCGGTTTTAGGTACAATTATATTGGCTACATCCTACAATGCATCTGCACAGCAAAATGACGCAAATGCTACAGAAGCACACGCAGAAACTAAAAAAGAAGGCTTTAATGCCAAAGAAGTTATATTTGGTCATATCATGGACAGCCATGAATTTCATTTTTTAGAATTTAAAGGTGCAGATGGGGTAAAGCATGCTCTTTCTATTCCTTTACCGGTCTTATTATACTCCAAAACCAATGGTTTTTCAGGTTTTATGTCTTCAAAATTTGAACATGGCGAAAAAGAATATAATGGGTACAAATTAAATGAAGATGGAAAAGTAATTTCAACAAGACTTGACGAGAAGGTATATGACTTTTCTTTAACCCGTAACGTAGTTCAAATGATTTTGTCCTTAATATTATTGGTGTGGTTAATGTTAAGTGTTGCAAAATCTTATGCCAAAGGGCATGGTGTTGTATCTGCTCCAAAAGGGAAACAGAATTTAGTTGAGGTTTTGGTTGCTTTTGTAAGGGACGAGGTTGCCAGACCAAATCTTGGTCATAAAGCAAATCAATACCTTCCCTATTTGTTAACTGTATTTTTCTTTATTCTAATCAATAACTTAACAGGTTTAATACCGGGTACCGCAAATGTTTCCGGTAATATTACTTTTACAGTTGTACTGGGTTTAATTTCTTTTATAGTAATAATTGCAAGCTCCAACAAGCATTATTGGGGACATATTTTTAATCCGCCGGGCGTACCGGGTTTTGTAAAACCGATCCTGGTATTGGTTGAATTTCTAAGTGTTTTCATTAAGCCATTTGCACTAATAATCAGGTTATTCGCAAATATGGTTGCGGGGCATATCATTATTATTTGTTTAATTTCTTTAATCTTTATTTTTGCGCAAATTAATCCTGCCATAGGGTGGGGAGCTTCGCCGATTTCAATAGCATTTACAATATTTATATATTTTATAGAATTATTGGTGGCATTTTTACAGGCATTTATTTTTACAGTATTAACAGCCGTGTTTGTAGGGCAGGCATTTGAAGGCGGACATCCTGAAGATGGTCATGCCGATGATGCAGTGATATTATAAGTAGTTTATTTTTAATCAATATAAATCAGAAGTATGAGTTTAATTACCGTTTTTTTAGCTAGCGCAGGCGCTCTTGCAAATGCAGGTGGTGCGGTTGGTGCCGGTTTGGCAGCAATGGGTGCAGGTATCGGCATTGGCCAGATTGGTAAAGGAGCTGTTGAAGCAATTGCCCGTCAGCCCGAAGCCTCTAATGACATTCGCGCAAACATGATTCTTGCAGCTGCTCTTGTAGAAGGTGCTGCATTGTTTGCGATCATCATTGGTTTCCTTGCAATGGTATTGTAAAGAACTTAAAGGTTTGAAAATTTTAAGATTTCAATCTGTTATGCAATTGAATAATTTATTTTCAAAACTTTTAAAATTTTTACTGCATCCAAAGTACAGGACGGAGGATGCAGTATTTTCTTTAGTTGCTAATTTAAAGGAGTTATAACTACCATAGAAGCAGTATAAATTATGTTTGTTGGTAATTATCGAATAGCAAGTGTAAGCAGTAAAAGAATAGAATAAATATATATTAAATTAAACGCTTTTTAAAAAGCAGGAGGATAATTAAATGCAATTACTAACACCCGACCTCGGTTTATTATTGTGGACACTTTTAGCTTTTCTAATCGTATTCTATATTCTGAAAAAATATGCATGGCCTGCAATTATAAACGGGCTTAATGAAAGAGAACAAAATATTGCTAACTCTATCGCTTCCGCAGAAAAAGTTAAGCTTGAAATGGCGCAATTAAAAAATGAGAATGCGGCCTTACTTGCATCGGCCCGCGAAGAAAGAGCGATCATGTTAAAAGAAGCAAAAGAAACCAAGGATAAAATTATCAACGAAGCAAAAGAGCAGGCGAAAGAAGTTGCTTCAAAAATAGTTGCGGATGCACAGGCAACGATCAATCACCAAAAATTAGCCGCCATCACCGAAATGAAAAATCAGGTTGGTAAACTGGTAATTGAAGTAAGCGAAAAAATATTACGTCGTGAACTTAGCAATAAAGCAGATCAGGAAATATTTATTAAAAAGTTAGCTGAAGAAGCTACTTTAAATTAATGCCTGCAGTAATCTTTAAAGTTTTTCAATCAAATAAGTAAATCAATAAACGCATCAGTTAATTAACAATGAATAACCCACGTTTAGCAGGCAGGTATGCAAAAAGTTTGATTGATTTAGCCACCGAATTAAATCAGGTGGATGTCATTTGCGCTGATATGAAATTTATTCAGCGCATCTGTAAAAGCAATCCCGATTTTGTTGCCGTATTGCGCAGCCCAATTATAAAGTCAGGTACAAAAGAAAAAATAATTGAATCTATTACCACCGAGCGGGTTAACCTTACTACCAGTTCCTTTATCAAACTATTGGTACGTAAAGGAAGAGAAACAAATTTGCCTGAAATTGCCAACGCTTATGTTGAACAATTTAATAAACTAAGAAATATTCACCAGTTAAAAATTACTACTGCTGTTCCAATTAGTGATGTTTTAAAAGATAGCATAGTAAGTAAAGTACAGACTTCTACTGCACTAAAAAATATTGAAATTGAAACAGCTGTGAACGAAGAATTAATTGGCGGTTTTGTTTTAGAAATAGAAGGCACTTTAATAGACGCCAGTATTTTGAGGGATTTAAAAGATATTAAAAAACAGTTTTTGGATAATGAATACATTCATAAACTTAGATAAGAAAACTTTTTAAAAATAAATAGTTATGGTAGAAATTAAACCGGATGAAATTTCAGCAATACTCCGCCAGCAATTAAGCAATTTTAATGCAGGTGCAAGTTTGGAGGAAGTAGGTACCGTATTGCAAGTGGGTGATGGTATTGCCCGTGTGTACGGTTTAAACAATGTACGCAGTGGTGAACTGGTAGAATTTGAAAATGGGGTTAAAGCCATCGCATTAAATCTTGAAGAAGATAATGTTGGTGTGGTTTTGATGGGTGATAGCAGCGAAATTAAAGAGGGTGATAAAGTTAAGCGTACCAACAAAATTGCCTCCATCATGGTGGGCGAAGGTATGAGTGGTCGCGTTATTAATACATTGGGAAATCCAATAGATGGTAAAGGCCCTATACAAGGCGAATTATACGAAATGCCACTGGAGCGTAAAGCACCGGGAGTAATTTTTAGAGAGCCTGTAAAAGAACCTTTGCAAACGGGTATTAAAGCTATTGATGCTATGATTCCGATTGGTCGTGGTCAGAGAGAATTGGTAATTGGTGATCGCCAAACGGGTAAAACAGCCATTTGTGTTGATACCATCATTAACCAAAAAGAATTTTTTGCTGCAGGTAAGCCGGTTTATTGTATCTATGTTGCTATTGGCCAAAAAGCCTCTACCATTGCAGGTATTATGAAAACTTTGGAAGAACATGGTGCGATGGCTTACACAACAATTGTTGCAGCCTCTGCTTCAGATCCGGCTCCGTTACAATTTTATGCTCCATTTGCCGGTGCCGCAATTGGTGAATTTTTTAGAGATACCGGAAGACCAGCCTTAATTATATATGATGATCTTTCTAAACAAGCTGTAGCATACCGCGAGGTTTCTTTGTTGTTACGTCGTCCACCGGGCCGTGAGGCTTATCCAGGTGATGTATTTTATCTGCACAGTCGTTTATTGGAAAGAGCCGCCAAGGTTATTGCAAAAGATGATATCGCAAGGCAAATGAATGATTTGCCTGAATCTATTAAGCATCTTGTAAAAGGTGGTGGTTCATTAACGGCATTGCCTGTTATTGAAACCCAGGCCGGTGATGTATCTGCATACATTCCTACCAATGTTATCTCTATTACTGACGGACAAATATTTTTGGAAGGTAACTTGTTTAACGCAGGTATTCGTCCGGCCATTAACGTAGGTATTTCTGTTAGTCGTGTTGGTGGTAATGCTCAAATTAAATCAATGAAGAAGGTAGCAGGTACCTTAAAATTAGATCAGGCACTTTACCGGGAATTAGAGGCTTTCTCTAAATTTGGTGGTGATCTGGATGCAGCTACCAAAAACGTAATTGACAAAGGCGCGCGTAATGTAGAAATATTAAAGCAGTTACAATACTCCCCAATGAGTGTTGAAAAGCAGGTTGCGATGATTTATCTCGGTACACAAGGTTTGTTAAAAGACGTTGCAGTTAAAAATGTAAAAGCTTTTGAAGAACAATTTTTATTGGAACTGGAGAATAAATTTCCTGAAGTATTAGGCGAATTTAAAAAGGGAAATCTTCCTCAGGATGGACTTAATAAAATGACCGACCTCGCAAAAGGAATTGCAGCACAGTTTAAATAAATAAAATACTTTTAATATAATTACCACAAAGAGCTGAAATTTTTCAGCTCTTTGTGGTTTTAAAGTAATTGGAATGAAAATTTTATCTGCCCCTTATTAATTTTTAAACCCCTTATTAATTTTAAGGAAATTTATTTGAGCTATAATCATAAAAAATGCCACTTTATTATAGTAATGCTTTCAATTACCTCCAACTTAATATAAATTATGCTCACTGTTGCTTTTACAAAAGCTACTTTCTTTTAAATGTTTCTATTTTTTAACCAATCCTTGGAAATATATATTTTTAACGTAAGTCTCACGCTACCATAGTACTATCTCATATTTAAATAAAAAAACATCTAAATAATATTATATTTATTTTTTTTATAAATAATAAATGATAATTTTATTTCTTTTTATAGACATCTTACTCGAAAATATTCGATCCTACACAACAGCCACAAGAAATTATTACCATTCTCCTCTATACTAAATTTTTATTATATAGAATTTAAATCTTATATCAATCCTTAAGGGTATTGTTATAATGCTTAAATAGCTGTTTGATGTGTACCTACAATCCATTCATCTTTTGTATTTCCGCTTACTTAATTTTTATTAATTATCTAAACTACAAAAGCAATGAAACATTTCTATGCAGTACTTTTTATGATAGCCGGAGTTTTTGGCTATCAACTAACTTTAGCCCAATGTACTGGTGTTAAAGGTCCAAACCTGTTGGGTGCCAAAGGAACTTTTAGTGTTCCTTTTATTATGGTGAATCGGGGTGCAGATAACTGTACAAGTTCCGGTGCATCCAGTTATAGTCCAAGGCGTAATGTCGGAAAGCCTTTAATGGGTTGCCAATCCGCTCCCTCTGCTTCAATGCCCTGTTCTGACTATGTGTACACAGCTGCAAGTGGTGGTTTAAACTTAGAATATAGTTACTCCATTGTAAAAACAATTGGTAATTCTTCTGGTGGAAATTGTCTGAAGCCTGACTGGCGTGGTTCGGATCATACCGGTGATGGTGGTTATTTTATGGCTGTTAACGGAGCGCCCAATACAACCTTCAGTTCTATTTTTTATCAAATAAAATCTATTCCTGTTTGTATAGGTGCGGTGTACGAATTTTCGGCATGGGTTATTAATCTGTTACCAATAAATAGTCCTGCTGCATTGGATGGTTCTCAGCCACAAATATCTTTTAAAGTTAATGGCAATGTTATTGCAACCTCAGGACCAATTGCCTACACAGCTTCTCCTACCTGGGTTAAAGTAACGGGTTCTTTTACAGCCACTAAAAGTATAGTAGATCTTCAGGTTGTTAATGCAACTTCGGTTGCAATGGGCAACGATTTAGGATTGGATGATATTTCGATAAATGTATGCCAATCGCAGGTAGCTGTTAACGGACCAGGCGGTACTACTAACGGATCTTCCGCGGTTTGCGATGCATCTAACGCTGATGTTAATTATGTAATTACCGATCCTACCCATACCAATACCTGGTATAATATTCAAAAGAGTACAGACGGGGGTTCAACTTTTTTACCAATGGTAGCCCCTGCTCAGGGAACTTATGCCGGCAATAATTTTACCTATCCATTAGCTTTAGGCAAGGTTACTTCTTCCATGAATGGTTATAAATATCGAATGAACGTTTCTACAACCCAGTCAGGTCTGGCTAATCCTGATTGTGTTTACTTTAATGATTTTACCTTAATTGTAAATGCCTGCGGCCCATTACCTGTTAAGCTAAGTGCTTTTAACGGATCTTTTTTAAACGGAATTGCGTCAATATATTGGCAAACCAGCCAGGAATTAAATAATGACCATTTTGAATTGTTTAAAAGTTACGACGGCGTAGATTTTGCAACCGTAGCCAATATACAAGGTGCAGGTTTAAGTAGTACGATAAAAAATTATAGTTACAAAGACCATGCTGGCGGCAGCAATAATGTTTTCTATCGCTTAAAACAAGTGGATATTGATGGTAAGGAAACCTTTTCTGATATCATAAAGCTGTCGTTGGGTACGCAGGGTGGTATCGGAATTTTCCCTAATCCGTTTAAAAATGGATTTACCATTACGATTAATTCAACTAAAACAACCATTGCAACACTAAAAATTCAAAATGCATCCGGACAAATTGTTTACACTAAAATTATTACCCTCAATAAGGGCAACAATTCAGCTGCTATAACTGATATTCCGGTGGCTTTGCCGGCCGGTATATTTTATGTAACTATAACAAATGATGATTTAAACTATAATTGTAAAATGCAAAAGATGTAATTTTTATAACTGGTTGGTAATTATTAGGGAGCGGCATTTTGCCGCTCTTTTTGATGGATGCATACTACAATTGCAAAAGAAATTCCAGTGTTGAGGAGCAATTATAACCTTCGCAATTGAGATAAAATCCTAATTAGCACTTTAGGTGATGTTATAAATCATGACATTAATATTGAGTCAAATATTTTATTTTCTTTCTTGTGAAAACATTAATAGCTGCAAGCTGTACCTCGTTTGAAAATAATAAAATGTCCTACAAATAATTATCAAACTAGTAATATGCTATGGAAGGGAGTTAAAGATTGTTAATGGGTGTTAATTTTTTAAAAGATTAACTATCTATTTTATAGTCGATTAATTTTTTTATAGAAGGCAATTTTAGTAGTACAAATAAAAAAACAAGTAAAATATCAGACTGCATTATAAAGTCTGATAACTGACATTGCAGTTGTGTAATAAAATAGTAATAAATTTTTATGTTGATTTAATTGTGCTAACATATGCAATTTTTTAATTAATCAATCTTATAAACTTGCTCCAAATTTTTACAATCAATCTAATTCTAATGAATTTACCAACCATTTCACAGGTATCGTTAGATTATATTTAAATAGTATGTTAATCTTTTTATTTAACAAATTGTTAACTTAATTATTTATTTCTCTTGCAGCATCTTCAATATTTTATTGCCTTTTTATATAATTGCTATTTTATTAATCCTTAAAATCACAATAGATTAAATTAGCAGTACGAAGGTTAAGGTAACCCATATATTTATACGGCAATTATATTTTATAAATGCATCCTATTGGCTTTTAATATTGTTAGGTAATCGGCCGGTTAATTTCTTCACTTATTTTACTATCAAATGCTTAAAGGATTAAACAGTGTTCTAACTTTTCAATATGTTAAACGATTATTTTTATTTTTATTCTATTTAGCTTATTTATTAAACTGTTAAATATTATCTTATCAAACCAATTGAATATTTAAATTTTTGTAAGGAACTGGTATAAATGATATATAAAATCAAATTTAAATACACATTAATATTTGTAAATTATTATATGAATATTAATTTTTTAACATTTATTTTGTAGTTTGAGCAGCAATATCAATTAAAATGGCGTCTTGTTTAATTAAAATCTAATATTTCTTAATTTGGATATGCTCATTTTACCTTTTTAATGCTAAAATCTTTACACTAAAAATTATTATTATTTATTTCTAAAAGTAGGCTAATTATCAAATTTGATAATTTTTTGAAGTGGTTTTTCCTCTATAAAAAAAAGTTTACTTTTTTTCATTTAATAATCTCTTTCCATCAATACTTTAAAAAAACACGCATGAGAAAATTACTAACAATCTTGATGGTAGCAATACTGTCTACAGGAGTAGTTACCGCTCAAACCCGCTCTATATCGGGTAAGGTAACAGACGCAAAAGGGGATCCGGTTCCGGGAGCTACCGTTAAAGCAAAAACAGGTGGCGCAGTTGCCGCCGACATGGATGGAAACTTTAGTATAAATGCGCAAACTGGTGACGCTTTAACTATTTCTTCAATTGATTTTCAAACAACTTCAATAAAAGTAGGACCATCTTCTACAGTACTTATTAAAATGGCAGCCACCGATAATAAATTGTCGGAAGTTGTTGTAACGGCGCTGGGTATCAGAAGAAATAAAAATACCCTTCCTTATGCCGCCCAACAAATATCGGGCGATGAGGTAAGTAAAACAAGGAGTAATAATTTTATTAGTGGTCTTTCCGGTAAAATTTCAGGTTTACAAGTTTCCCAAAATAATTCTTTGGGAGCTTCCACAAATGTTGTTATTCGGGGTTACAAGTCTTTAACAGGTAATAACCAGGCACTGTTTGTAGTAGATGGTACCCCTATTGATAACTCTAACACCAATACTGCCGACCAACAGTCGGGCAGAGGGGGCTACGATTATGGTAACGCAGCCGCAGATATTAATCCTGATGATATTGAATCGGTGAATGTATTAAAAGGTGCTGCTGCTACTGCTTTGTATGGTTCAAGAGCTTCTAATGGAGTAATATTAATTACTACCAAAAAAGGTAAAAAAGGCCTGGGTATCATTGTAAACGGGGGTATAACAACTGGTTCAATTGACAAAAGTACTTTTGTAAAATACCAGCACGAATATGGTGGCGGTTATGGTTCTTTAAATGGATATGGATCACCGGATGGTAACTTTTTTTATTTTGATGTATTGGGCAATGGTGTAAATGCACTTGTTGATCCAACAACAGAAGATGCTTCTTACGGGCCTAAATTTGACCCTAATCTAATGGTCTATCAGTGGGATGCCTTTGATAAAACATCCGCAAATTACCATAAAGCTACACCATGGGTGGCTGCGAAAAATGATCCTACCACTTATTTTGAACACCCGCTTTCTCACAACTACAGTATCCTTTTAAATGGTGGTGATGATATTTTTACTTATAAATTAGGCTATACGCATACTACGGATAAAGGTGTTATCCCAAATAGTAAATTGGATAAGGACCAGGTTAATTTAGGTGGAACCTATAAAATTAATAGTAAACTAACCCTAAATTCATCCATAAATTTTACGCAGGTAAATGGTTTGGGCAGATATGGAACAGGATACGATGCTAAAAATCCTATGCAGGGGTTTAGGCAATGGTTTCAAATGAACAATGATGTTCAGGCCATCAAAGCAGCTTATTTCAGAACAAGGCAAAATACTACCTGGAATTGGACAGATCCTAGTACTGAAGCAGGATTAAAGCCAATCTATTGGAATAATTTATATTTTGACAGGTACGAAAATTATGAATCTGATAGCAGGAGCAGGTATTTTGGTAATGTTGATCTTACCTACAAAATAACTGATTGGTTAAGCGCACAAGGCAGAATATCATTGGATTCTTATGATGAGATTCAGGAAGAGAGAGTTGCTGTAGGAAGTCTTCCTTTAGCATTAGCCGGTGGAACTGGTGACGATGCTTCCGGTTACTCCAGACGTAATAGAGGGTTTAGAGAATATAATTATTCAGGCATTTTAAATGCGGATAAAAATATTACTAAAAATCTAAACTTTAAAGCGTTGATAGGAGCCGATAGAAGAAAAACTACTTTAAATTCAATACTTGCCGCAACAAATGGAGGATTAGTAGTGCCTAAATTATATTCTTTATCAAATTCTCTAAATCCAATTTCAGCGCCTATTGAAAACCTTACCACTATTCAGGTAGACGGTTTATTTGCCGGTGCTACATTAACCTGGAAGGAAATGTTGATATTGGATGGAACAATAAGAAGGGACCATTCCTCGACCTTACCAAACAGCAACAGTTCTTACTTTTATCCTTCAGTTTCCGGGGGTTTTATATTTTCTAAATTGATACCTGATATAAACTGGATTTCTTATGGAAAACTAAGGGCTAATTACGCAGAATTAGGTAATAGTGCGCCCGCATTAAGTACAAAGGATGTTCTAAATAAACCAACACCATTTGGAGGTGCTACCTTATTTGGTGTATCAGGAACCAAAAATAACGCCAACCTAAGACCGGAAAGAACAAAAAGTTATGAGGTTGGTGTAGAAATGAACTTCTTAAAAAACAGAATAGGATTTGATGTTACTTATTACTCCGCTAAATCTATTGATCAAATATTACCGGTGGCCGTTTCAACTTCAACAGGTTATGATCAGGTTTATGTAAATGCCGGTACCATTCAAAATAGGGGTTGGGAAGTTTCTTTAAACTTAACTCCGTTTAAAACAAACGATTTTCAGTGGGATGTCAGGTTTAACTTTACAAAAAATTACAATAAAGTAATTTCCTTGTTTGGGCCGGATTCCAGCTCAGTTTTACAATTGGGTTCTTTCCAGGGGGGTGTTTCTATAAATGCAGTGCCTGGTCAGCCCTATGGTCAAATAAGAGGAAAAGATTTTATTTATACCAACGGACAGCGCACGGTTAAAGCAAATGGTTATTATGCAATGACTACCACTTCAAATAATGTGATTGGTAATGCAAGTGCAGACTGGTTGGGCGGAATGAACAATAGTTTTCGATATAAGAATTTAACCTTTAGTTTTTTAATTGATGTACGGAAGGGTGGAGATATATTTTCATTGGATACCTACTATGGCATGGCTACAGGTTTGTATGACGTAACTGCTGGTTTAAATGAACTAGGTCACGATAAAAGAGATCATGTTGCTAATGGCGGCGGTGAAATTTTAAAAGGTGTTACTGCAGATGGAAAAGCAAATACAAAACGTGTAAATGGGGATGTCGCCGGTGAAACCTTGTTTGGATTATATGGTTATTATAGAAATCCTGCTAAAGGTTTTGTATATGATGCAAGTTTTGTAAAATTAAGAGAAGCGTCAATTAGTTATTCTTTACCAAGTCGTTTGTTTGGAAATAACAAAGGTGTTAAAGGAATTGATTTAAGTGTTTTTGGAAGAAATCTTTGGATAATTCATAAAAATATGCCTTATTCAGATCCTGAAGAATCACTTAGCTCCGGAAATATACAGGGATACCAAAGCGGTGCCTACCCTACAACCCGTTCAATTGGTGTTAATGTTAAATTTAAATTTTAAAAATTATTGTATGAAGAAATTAATAATAATACCGATATTAATTTTAGGAATTACGTCTTGTAAAAAAGACCTTAGTTACCTGAATGTTGATACCAAAAGACCAAGTACGGTTCCATCATATACCCTATTCAGCAATGGGCAAAGAAATTTGGTAGATTTATTGGCAACGCCAAATGTAAATTCCAATATTTTTCAGTTAATCACCCAGCAATGGACCGAAGTAACTTATGTTGATGAAAGTAATTACGACTTGGGCACGCGTAGCATTGCTGATAATTGGTGGCGCGCATTGTACAAAAATGTGCTGATAAATTTTGAGGCTTCCCGGAAGGCCATTCCAACGGATGTTACAGATGTGGTTCAACAAAAAAATGAATTGGCTATTTTGGATATTATGGAAGTACTTACCTGGTCAATCCTGGTAAATACCTATGGAGATATTCCTTATAAAACAGCATTGGATCCTACAAATTTGTTTCCTAAATATGATGATGCTAAAACTGTTTATTACGATCTGTTAAGCAGGCTTGATGCAGATATCGCTAATTTAAATGTAGCGGGTGCTGGCTTTACAAGTAATCAGGAGTTAATTTATGGTGGAGATATTGGTAAATGGATATCGTTTGCCAATTCTTTAAAACTTAGGATGGGCTTAATTATTGTCGATAGTGATGCAGCAAAAGCAAAGACTACTATTGAAGCTGCAGCGCCAAATGTTTTTAAATCTAATGCAGATCAGGCGTCTTTTACTTATTATGCTACAACACCAAATACAAATCCTGTTTGGGTTAATTTAGTACAAAGCGGCCGTAATGATTATGTACCAACAAAAACAATTGTTGGCATTATGAATGCCAATAATGATCCTCGCTTACCTTTTTATTTTACGCCTTTAAATGGAGCCTATGTAGGTGGTACGGTCGGGTCGGGTAATGCATTTACTTCTAACTCTCATCCGAGCGATAAAGTAGAAATGCCTGATGCGCCTTATGTATTATTAAGTTATGCAGAAGTAGAATTTGCATTGGCCGAATCAGTAGAAAGAGGTTTTAATGTTGGTGGTACAGCGGCAACACATTACACCAATGGTGTATCCGCTTCCCTGGCTTACCAGGGTGTGGCAGCAGCAGATGCAACTGCTTATCTTGCTAAACCATCGGTTGCTTATGCTACCGCAACAGGTACTTACAAACAAAAAATTGGTATTCAAAAATACCTTGCTCTTTATATGGATGGTTTTGATGCCTGGACAGAACAAAGAAGATTGGACTACCCGGTATTAGTGGCACCTCCTACGGCTACTTCGGGGTACCCGGTTCGCTATACCTATCCTGTAAATGAGCAAAATTTAAATTCTATAAATTGGAAATCTGCTTCAACGGCAATTGGTGGCGATAAAGTTGAAACCAAATTATTTTGGGATAAATTTTAGGTTTGTAATTTATATTATAATACCATTTAAAAGAGGCTTCTTCGGAAGCCTCTTTTTTGCGTTTCAGTGCTTGGTATTTTATTGGGCTAACTTGTTTTACTGTGCAATGTTGACCAAAGCTTCCATTCTATGCTTCTTTTATAATGGACTTTTAATATTTAAATTTCCCTTTCCGGCACCGTCTTGCTGAGCTGGTGTGCAGGCCAGGATGTTGCGAATTTCCGGAGCGAAAATTATATCAAAGGACGTATCAGTTTTTACTAAACGCACCGTCCTTGGCTTGGCTCTAAAGGCTCGTTGAGAGATTACTTGGTAGATGTTTGAATAAAATTTAACTCAATTGGGTAGCATAATTTCCAGCCCAACACCGTTTCTTACTATGCTGGTATGCCGGCCAGAGACGTTGCGTATTTATGAAGTGAAAATTATATCAAATGACGGATCAGTTTTTACAAAACGCACCATCTTCTGCTTAACTCAAAAGGCTCGTTAAGAAACAGTGCTGAGAAAGAATAAATCATTACTTTAAACCTAAACGTATACTTAAATAAATAAATCAGTCAGTAATTTTTAAAACTTACCAGTCTATTCAGGGATTTGAATTGAAAAATAAATCGAATTACTTAAAATAAATAAGTTTTTACATGTAACTTAAATATAACTATATATAAATATTTTTAATTTTAAATTAATAATAATGGTCATAAATTAATAAATTTTTAATAAAACTTTATAATTTGTTGAATTTTTTTATCTATCGCATTTAATAAATTTTTTATATGTTATAAAATTATTAAATTTTGAATTATATTGTTAATTTGTGTAACGTTTTAAGCTTTGATAATTAAACCAAATTAACTACATGAAAAAATTTATGGGCATGCTGGCTATGGCAATACTCTTCGGAGTAATGGCATTTGCGCAAAATCGATTGGTGACTGGTACAGTCACAGATGAAAAAGGTGCACCTGTGTCGGGGGTATCTGTTAAAGTAAAAGGTTCAAAAATTGGTGCAGCTGCATCATCAACTGGCGTTTATCAAATAAATGCTGCGAAAGGTGCCATACTTCTTTTTAGTGGTGTTGGTATGGCTGCAAAGCAAATAGTTGTTGATGCTTCTGATGTAATAGATGTATCCTTAACAAGAGAGGTTAATGAATTAAGTACCGTAGTAGTAACCTCGTTTGGAATTCAAAAACAATCCAGAGAGCTGGGCTATTCAGCTACCACAGTACAAGCCAAAGATTTAACAGTTGCTAAACCGGTAAGTGTTGCAAACGGGCTTACAGGTAAAGTGGCAGGGCTTTTAATAAATACCACAAATAATGGAGTTTTTGCGCCTACTCGTATTACATTGCGCGGAAACCGGTCACTTACGGGTAATAATCAACCATTATTAGTGGTTGATGGTGCCATTTTCTATAATGATATCAATACACTGAATCCGGATGATATCTCAAGTATTAATGTGCTTAAAGGTTCCAGTGCATCCGCTGTTTATGGTTCTGATGCCTCTAATGGGGTTATAATTATTACCACAAAAAAGGGAATAAGAGGTAAAAGTAGTGTTACCGTATCTTCTACCGTGCAGATAGAAAATTTATCCTACATGATGGCCCTGCAAAATAAGTTTGGCAGTAACGGAGGCGAAAAAAATGTAGATGATTTTAATGATCTTTCTACATATATCCCTTACGAGAACCAATCTTTCGGTCCTATATATAATGGTAAAATGGTACCGGTTGGCAGACCAGTTGCAGATGGTTCTGTTTTAATGGTGCCCTATTCTGCAATTAAAAATCAAAAACAGAATTTCTTTCAAACTGGCATAACTACGCAACACAATTTATCGTTTCAAAGTGGCGATGAAAACAGTAGTTTTTATTTAAGCGTTCAGGATATCAATACCAAAGCTATTATGCCGGGTGATAAAGGTCGCCGCGATGTATTTCGTGTTGGTGGGTCAAGAACTTATGGAATATTTTCTGCTGTTTATAGTGTAGCCTATACTTACAAAAACACCAATACTACCAATACTGGTGTGGTGTATGACAATGTTATGAATACGCCCGCACACGTTCCGTTGGATATGTTGAAAAATTGGGCAACCAATAAATTTGCAGATGTTAACGGATTTTATAATGATTACGAGCGCAACCCGTATTGGGATATCGCCAACACACGTAATAATTCCACCGATAATAATTTAACAGGTAATGTGCAGTTTAATTTAAAACCTTCTAAATGGTTAAATTTATCTTACCGCATTGCAATGACAAATTTGAGCAGTAAATATGAGTTTACCAACAAACCTATAAATTATTCTGCCTACGCTTTATCGGATAGAAGAGTTGTTTATTCTAAACCGGATGGCTCCGGCGTTGACACGGTATTGGAATCTCCAAAATCAATCGCTTTTTCTGCAGGTTCTGCCGGTATTCCGGCAAGTTATACCACCTCAAATTTTTCTAATTTATTATTAACATCAGATTTTATTGCAAGCGTAAACAAAAAAATAAGCAATAGTTTTAATTTAAAACTAACTGCCGGTGCTACGTATATTGACAATAAATTATCCGGTATTTACATTAACGCCCCTGCTTTAATTGTACCGGTTTTTAATATCAATAATATTTCCGGTACGGCAAACCTTGGTGGTACAGGAAATAATTATAATAAAGAAGCCAACAAACTGGGCTTTTTTGGGGAAGCTGCAATTGGTTACAAAAATTTTGCAACACTTCACGGCTCTTACAGAACAGATATCGATTCAAGGTTATCTGATAAAAATAAATACATTCCTTATTATGATATTGATGGAGCATTAGTGGTAAGTGATATAATTCCTGCATTAGCTGAAGGTAAAAATAATACCATCAGCTTTATTAAAATAAGAGCTGCACATTCTGTTACCGGTAACATATCTGCCTTAGGTAATGGCTCTTCTTATATTGCAGATGGTGCTTATGTAATTAATAAAACCTATAATGTAGGTGGTGGTTTTCCGTTTGGAAGCCTTGGTGGTTACAACTTAAGCCCATTAGTTGCCAACCCCGATCTTAAGCCGGAAACTGTTACAGAAAATGAAGTTGGTTTAGAAATGGCGCTATTTCATAATAGAATTACTGCAGGTATTTCTGCTTATAAATCTAAACTTACCGATGGTATTGTTACCGCAAATACGGCTACCTCATCTGGTGCGCTTGCCGCTTTGTTAAATGCAGCAAATGTGGAAAATACAGGCTTTGAAATTGAACTGAAAAATACCATTATTCAAACAAAAGATTTTACCTGGGGCGTTAATGCAAACTATACCTTCAATCAGAATAAAGTCGTAAAAATAAATGGAGATGCAACAACATTGGGTCTTGGTGGTTCAAATGGTAATGCATTTGCCGTAGTAGGAAGCGCCTTTCCAATTATTGAAACACGCGATTGGGTTAGAGATGCTAAAGGACGTGTTGTTGTTGATGCGGTTACAGGTAACCCAAGCAGGGATCCAAATTTAAAATTATTTGGACAGGCTACTCCAAAATATGTTTTAGGCATTACATCTGCCCTAACCTACAAAGCTTTTTCGCTAAATATTACCATTGATTATCGCGGTGGACATAATATTTTTAATTCTATCGGACAGCAAAGTGATTTTACAGGTATCAGCGCAACAAGTGCTGCTTCCAACCGTCAACGATTTGTATTTCCAAATTCAGTAACTGTTGATGGCAACAAAACTTCTACCCCTAACACAAACATTACTACCGATGATGGTAACTTTAATTTCTGGCCTGGTTTATACCGTTCGGTTGGTGCCAACTACATAACAAGTGCAGCAGCATGGAAATTAAGAGAGGTTGCTATTTCTTACTTGATACCAAGCAGATTTTTGGGTAATGGTAAAATAATTAAGAGTGGTTCAGTGGTTCTTTCAGGAAGAAATTTAATAATGCTTCGTCCAAAAAGTAATTTATGGACAGATCCTGAATTTAGTGAAGACACCGGAAATGGGGCAGGAAGAACCTCAGAAAACCAGGCTCCTCCAACAAGGATAATTAGTGCAACATTGTCTTTAACATTCTAATTAAGTTAAGCTCATCTAAATTATTACAACATGTTTAAAAAAATAAAATCAATTTTTCCCTTAGCAGCAATAGTGTTGCTAACGGGGATGATTGGTTGTAAAAAAATTACAACCGACCTCAATATTAATCCCAATGTTCCCTCATCAATTGATGCAAAATATATTTTATCTTCTGCCTTAAAATCTTCGGCAGACCTTGCTACCGGTAATCCGGGCGGAGGAAGTACCTCCGGTAATGATCTTATAGATATTTATATGGGATATTGGACGGTAAGTGGCGGATATATTCCAAGTTCTGCTTTATTAACTTATAACCTTACCACAGATTTTGGTGGATCTATCTGGGACAATACCTACCAGACTTTAGCAAATTATCAGGCAATACAAACCTCCTATGGTTCCAATACAGCAACAGCCGGAGCTAAATATGTAGCTATTTCTAAAATAATGCAAATTTTTCATTATCAAAGATTGGTAGATACCTATAATAATATTCCTTTTTCTGCTGCCTTACAAGCTGGTAAAATTAACTCACCGGTGTATGATGATGCGGCAACAATTTATAAGAGCCTGGTTAATCAATTGGATTCTACCATCGCACTCATAAATAATGCACCTATAACTGCTGATGATCCCGGTGGATTTGATATTATGTATGGCGGTGTAATGAGTAACTGGCTAACTTTTGCAAATACTTTAAAGCTTAAAATATTAATGCACCAAACGCAGGTAGCTGGCGGTAATGCTTATATTCAGTCCAAGTTAACTGGTTTAACTTCTGCCAATTTTATTGGTACAAATTCGGATGTAACCATTCAGCCGGGATACACCAACAGTGCAGAAAACCAGCAAAACCCAATGTGGGCCGATATTGGTTTTAAAATTACCGGAGGAACAAATGGTAACGCAGATTATTTTAGAGCGAACAGTTATGGGGTAAACTTTTATAAAATTACCAATGATCCGAGGTTATCCCTTTTTTATGATACCACAAAGGCCAATGGTCAGGTTGTTGGTCGTGTATTTGGAAGTACCAATGGCTTAGAAACTAACGCAATGGTGTCGGCAATTGGAGGTAATACCAAAGGAGCTATTCAAACTGCAGGTTTGCTTAAATCGCCTTTTGCCGGAGCTATAATATTATCTTCTACAGAATGCTTTTTTTTACAGGCAGAGGCCATGCAACGTGGTTTTTTAGCAGGGGATGTTGCAGCAACCTATCAAACTGCTGTTGCCGAATCTTTTCGTTTGCTTGGCGTTAGTGGCTATAAGGCTGCTGCCGCAATGTATACGGCTCAGGCAAATGATAATGTAAATTTTACCAATTCAGGTAATAAAATAAAGACCATCATCATGCAAAAATGGGCTGCCTTAAATACGTACGATCCGTTAGAATCATGGACCGATTGGAGAAGATTAGGTTATCCATCAGATTTGCCTGTATCTATTTATCCGGGCACCACTGCATCACATATACCTTATCGTTTATTATATCCTACATCAGAATATAATTATAATAAAACCAATGTAAATGCCCAGGGTACTATTGATGCCTTATCATCTAAGATATTCTGGATGCCTTAACCTACAATTAAAAAAAGAATTATGAAAAAAATATTAGGTGCAAGTATTATATTACCCTTCCTTTTGATGAGCTGTCTTAAAGACGCTACCATCAATGCGGATGGAGGACTGAGTAGCGGAAGTTTTATTGAAATTCCTTATAGTGGTTTAGAAAACTTTGGCAATGCAGCTGTTTTAACGGCGGGTGTTTCGGATCCAATTGTTATTCCTATAATTATAAACGTAGCAAATGCTAATGGCAAAGCTTTGGATAAAGATCTAACGCTGACTTTGTCAGTTGATGATGCTGCACGGACTACTTATAATAGCATACCTGCCAACACCGTTAAATTTGCTGCTATTCCGGATTCTTCTTATTCCTTTCCTCAAAAAACAGGGGTAATTAAAGCAGGACATAGTTTGGATACCTTATACATTACTTTTTATCCAACTAAAATTGACCCAAGCAAAAACTATATGGGTGCTATTACTTTAAAAGATGCACAGGGACATGCAATAAGCGGTAATTTTTCGACGGTTTATTTTCATACAATCGGAAATCCTCTGGCTGGAAATTACAACTGGAATTTTAACCGGTGGAACAACAATACCGGAACAGGTTCAATGTCAGGCGCTGCATTTATGGGTGGATCTACTACATTTTTGCCGGATGACCCTACAACAGTTGAAGTTCAAACAGGTTACTATACAAAGCCGCATTATGTAATAACTTTTACAAATACTGCCGGCATTTTAACTGATTTTGCCGTTCAGTTTAATGTAAATGAATTAGCGGCTGATTATACCGCTAATGGTGTTTCAATAATAGACGGTCCGCATTTGTTAGTGGCAGACCCTATTGCAGGTCATTATAAAGTACAATTTGTTGCATATAGTACAGGTGCAGGTGCTTTCAGATATATAATTGATGATTTTTATAAATAGAATTTTATTTATAATACCTCCTGCCCTGGCTTTTAGTCAGGGCAGTTTTTTTATTTTAAATAATTATTATAATTAACTTATGGACAGGTTACTACTTTTATTGTCAATTATTTTTATGCTGCAGTGTACAGTTAAAGGGCAGGTGGCAGATGCTGAAAATAAACTTATAATAATTAAAGGCATGGTTGCCGACCAAACAAATAAGCCTGTTCCCTATGCATCTATAAAAATAAAAAATCAAAACAGCGGTATAACTGCAGACAGTCTGGGCAAATTTGTACTCTCTGCCAATATAAATACCGCTCTACTAATTAGCAGTGTTGGTTTTGATACCGCCGAAGTTTTTATAGCAGATAATAATGAGCTTTTAATTCGGTTAAAAAAAAATAATAAATCGCTTACGGTAGTTAGGGTAGCTGCTAAAACAGAAGCCACCCCGGGCAAACAACCTACAAAGCCACAGTCGCAAAACATATCAAATACGCTGAATGATTTTACAACTGGTGCAAACATTACCACGGCACCAACTGTTTTTAATCACCTCGAAAATGCAAGTACGGGGAGGCCTCAAACTGTGGCTACTTTCTCCAACAACACCGGGTCGGGCAGAATATATGCCGGTGGCGCCATACCTGTTTTTGCGCCAAAAAATGATACCAGGGGCAGGCAATATTTATATGACCACTGGGTAGCAGGATCAATTCACAATGATGATGGGAGCCAAATTAAAGATGAAAAATATCTTTTTAATTATGACAAGATGGCTAAAAAATTATTGTTTACCCAGGATGAAAAAAGTGTTTTTGAACTGGACAATGCAGCAATGGATGTTTTTACATTTTTAGATAATGGAGAAGAGGTAGTGTTTAAGAAATTTATGATCTCAGAAAAGCCGGAGTATATTGTGGTGCTCACTCCATCAGCCGGTAAATATCAATTGTGTAAAAAAATAGCTGCTAAATTAGTTAAAGCAGATTATGTAAATACCGGACTTACAGAAAGTGGAAACAATTATGATGAGTTTGTGGACGACAATAAATATTTTATATTCTCTACGGGAGAAAAAAATCTGGAAGCCATTGAGTTAAAAAAGAAATCAATTGTAAAGATTTTAGCAACCGATGCAGGAAGGGTGGAGGAATATTTCAATGCCAATAAAAGTACTTCGATTGATGAAATGTTTTTAAAAAAATTGGTAACGTTTTTAAATAAAAAATAAATAGGTTTAGCAGGCTTGTTTTTAATACAATCATACAATATCCATTGTGCCTACCCGCATCAACAAAAAAATAGTGACTATTTTTTTTCAGCTCACAAAAAAGGTGAATTAATTTAAAACCTGGTATGGTATAAAAAAGTAGCCAGTTTTTTTATAAAACGGTTTATTTTCTTCCAATCCATTCTGGTTATCCAAATTTTAATAGGCAAATTAACGAAATTGAATTTCCATTTTATATTTAAGGAGCGTAATAATTGTTGATAGGTATTACAGCATCAACTATAATAAAATAATTCATATTATAAATCATGCGATAAATAATAATTTATAATAAGCTAATGATCTTGGTAGGTCTTTATTAAATTATTCAAATGCTAGGGTTAAAAGTTTAAAATAGTAATAAATATTATTTGTATACAATTAAAATTCATTTTAAAAATTAACAATCCATTTAAAAAAAATAATTTATTGCAAAAAAGACTACACTGTATCTATAAAAGCTATATGAAATTTTCAAATTTTTGCCAATTTTTTAGATAAAACCTCATCATTTATCTTAATACGTAAATATTCTTCAATATATATCTAAGAATATAATAAAATATTAAATGGCTAAACAATGCATATTAATTAATAACATATTGAATTGTAAGTATTTGTTGTATTTTAATTTTGTAAATTCATTAGTGAGTTGTTACTTTAGAAAAGAATAATTAAAAAATTGTTAAATTTTTTAATTATTCCGCTTTGAGATCTATCCTTTTTACCTCAACTAACAAGTATTAAAAATTAAAATTATTACACATGAGAAGATTTACATTATTGTTTATTGTGCTCCTTTTAGGCACATCCAGTGTTTTTGCCCAGGCATTAATACGGGGTAAAATAACAGATTCAAAAGACGGTACCACAATTGCCGGTGCCACAGTTAAAGTAAAAGGTGAACTTAACTCGGTAGTTTCAGCTTCAGATGGTAGTTACGAAATTACCACCAAGCTTAGTAAAGTACTTGAAATTAGTGAAATTGGCCATTTTGCGCAAACCGTTACCTATAGTGGTAGAGGAGTTTTAGATATTAAACTTGTTGCTGATACCAAAGCTTTATCTGAAGTTGTTGTAACAGGCGTTGGCGTAGCTACCAGCAAAAGAAAATTGGGTATTTCTGTAGAAGCTATTTCTGCTGATAAACTTCCTCAAACCCCTACCGCTTCAATAGATCAGGCATTGGTAGGTAAAATACCAGGTGCTCAAATCTCCTCCATTAGTGGGAACCCCGGTGATCCGGTTAATATTGTATTAAGAGGTATTAATACCCTTTCTGGTACACAACCCTTAATATTGGTTGATGGAATTCAGGTAAGGGGAGTAGATCTTAATTCTATGGATTTAAGCAATATTGAAAGAGTGGAGGTAGTACAGGGTGCGGCATCTGCAACTATTTATGGTGCACAAGGAGCAAATGGGGTAATTCAGGTTTTTACAAAAAAAGGTAAAAAAGGAAATACTAAAGTTGATTTTTCTTCAGGATATTCTTCTAACCAATTTCTTAATATTGGTGATGTTCATAAATCCAGATTACATCCTTACCAAACGGATGCCAGCGGCAATATTCTTGCGCGCAGCAATGGTTTACCTGTGGTTATTAATGATGATGGTACCTTACCTAAAATATCTTACAGATTTCCAAGAGCTGTCGGCGGTAATCCTTCAAGTCGTATGGCCATATTAGGTCCTTTAAATATAAATGACCAGCCTTACAGCGGCAACCTTAAATATAATGATCATTTTGCGCAGGTATTTCAAACTGGCTATACATTAAATAATACAATATCAGTTTCCGGAGCTTCCGATAAATCTGATTATAATTTTACAGTTGCCAACAGTGTTAATGAAACACCAATATTAAAAAGTGGTAAACTAAACAGAACAAATCTTTCTCTTAATTTAGGCATTGAACTGTTTAAGGGTTTAAAATTAAGAAGTACAACACAGTTAATTTATACCAAAAATAATATAACGCCTTTATTAGGTGGGGCTGGTGGTGTTGGATATGGATCGGGTGATCAAACCTCCAGTTTATCAGGTGGACAATACGCTAATGGTGTGTATGGCTTTTTAAATACTTCGCCCTTTTTTAACCTTGCCTACAAACAGCCGGATGGTAATTATTCCAATTATTTGAATGCAGGTTTTTTAAGTGTAAACTCCTCTAATCCTTATTATTACCAGCAATATGGTACATCTAACGATAGTAAAGTAGAGATTGTACAAGGGTTAAATCTAAACTATCAACTTAATAAGTTTGTGGAACTGGATGCTAAATACGGCTTAAGTTATAGAAACGAAAATGCAAAATGGATTTTTGCCAACCAGTCTACTAATATTAGTACCAAAGCTTACGGAACGCAGGTTGGCCCCTATGCTCCTGATGCTAATGGTGAAATTGATAATTTTCAATATAATAATTCTTACCAAAACCTATTAACATCTGCTACTTTTCGTTTTGACCTTCAAAGGGATTTTCACGTAAATTTCCCCCTGAAATCAAGTACATTGGTTGCCTACGATTATAGAAAAAATTCTTATAACGAATACGATACTTACGGTGTAGGGTTACCTTTAAATCCGCCTATCAATACCCTTTCTGCTAATGCTGTTAATGTAGCAGCAGATTATGTGGTGCCTTTTACAACTTATGGTTATTTAGTAGATCAGAAGTTTGAAATCGGTGATTGGGGTGGTGTATCAGGTGGTGTTAGAAAAGATTACTCCTCTAATTTTGGAGATGGTTTAAGTTTCACCTTTCCTCATGCAAATGGTTATTTATCCCTTTCAGGATTTGACTTTTGGAAAAATTCTAAAATAGGAAATGCAGTTTCTTATTTTAAATTAAGAACAGCCTATGGAGAAGCAGGTATTCAACCTTCCTTTGGTGCAAGGTATCCTGGTATTGATGCAAATAATGTTGGTGGAGCTTTAGCTTACACCATCCAAAGCCAGGGAAAAAACCCTAAAGTAAAAGTAGAAAGGACTAAAGAACTTGAATTTGGTACAGATTTTTCTATTAATACAGGAAAGGAGAAATGGTTCTCTGCCATTAATGCTTCCTTTACTTTTTGGCAAAGAAAAAGTATTGATGTTATTACCAATGTTAGTCTTCCTGTTTCTACCGGAGTTAATAACATTCTGGATAATTCAGTTTCGCTTTCCTCAAAAGGTGTGCAGGCGCAATTAAATATTCCTGTATACAAATCAAAAGGATTCAACTGGGACTTCACCGCAAATTTCGGTCAGGCAAGATCAATTGTTGATAAGGTAAATGGCGAAGTAGCTTCCTTTACTGCATCTGCAGGTTCTACTCAATTAAAATTAATTGCAGGTCAGCCTGTTGGGCAAATATTTGGATTTAAAGCGCTAACAAGCATTGGTCAAATGAGGTTAGACGGCAAAGGTGCTTATTTAACCCCGGCATTGCAAAGTGTTTGCGAAATAGTTGAAGGCCGGGTAGTAAACAAACTTACAAAAGGTATTTATTTTTCTGATGAGGCTACTGTTATTGGTGACCCTAATCCTAAATTTAATATGTCGTTCATTAACGGCTTTAGCTACAAAGATTTTTTAAGTGTAGGATTTCAATTTGATTGGATATACGGTAGTCATTTGTACAACCAAACTAAAGAATGGATGTACAGAGATGGTATTTCAGGCGATTATGATAAGCAAGTTACCATTGATGGTAAAACTGCTGCTTATACTGCTTATCATGGTAGTGCCTATTACGGCAAGGGTTTAGTTGCTAACGGACCGGGTAACAACGGAACCAAAGATTATTTTTATGAAAATTCATCTTTCCTGAGACTAAGAAATATTTCTGTTGGATTCGACTTTGCCAAAGTGTTTAAATTAGGTGCACTAAAAAAATTACAACTGGTATTAACGGGTCGTAATGTGTGGACTAAAACAAAATACACAGGTTTTGATCCGGAAATAAATTCAGCACCTTCCAATTCATCTTTTGAAAGAGGTATTGATCACAGCACACTGCCTAATATCAGGTCATACCAGGTTGGTTTGAATGTTGGATTCTAAATTATTAATATCAAAAAAATTATTATGAAAATAAATAAGAAAATATTCTTTATTGCGTTGCTTCCGGCATTGGCAATCATATCTTGTAAGAAAGATCTCAATGTTGGTAATCCAAACCAACCAACTATTGCCGTTAATGTAACTACCGAAACAGGTTTAGTTGCACTTACAACAGGGGCTGTATATTTAAACGGAATTGGAAATGGAAATTTAAATTGGCTCGGCAACAGTTATTGTTCTTTAACTTATGGTTTTAGCGAATTGTTAGGCGATATGGTGTCATCCGAAGCAGCAAATCAGATCGTTAATATCATCAATATTCCTGATTATTATATTCTTGACAATGGTGTTAAAGTAATGAACGACGCGCCAATGCGTACTGTTTTACGCGCCAATAATAACAGGCCTGCAACAAGCCAGGGAACTAACCCCTTTTACTATTTTTGGGTAAGCATGTATTCGCTTAATAATGCCTGTAACACGGTTTTATCTAAGGTAGACAATGTTACTTATATGGGCAATGCCGATACCAAAAAGAAAACCATTTCAGCCTTTTGTTATTTTTGGAAAGGATGGGCTTACGCAAATCTTGGATCTCAATATTATGCAGCTTTAATTAGCAATACCCCTAGCAATACCAATGGCAATTATAAGGGACACGATGATATTATTGCAGAGTCAAATGCTAATTTTAAAAAAGCAGCAACTATTTTAGCAGGTATCACTAGTGGAGATGCAGATTATACTGCTGTACTTAGTAAACTAATTCCTTCTTTTTGTCAGGTAGGTAATGGTGGCGTTCCTGCACCGGACGCCTGGATTAGAAATATAAATACCATGTTAGCCAGAAACATTTTGGTTAATAAATTGAGTCCGTTTGTAAACGGTAACCCCGCAGCAACTATTACAGGGGCTTCAATGAGTGCCATGACAAGTGCGGATTGGCAAAGTATTTTAACCCTTGCCGGATCAGGCATTAAAAAAGGTGATGTTGTTTTTACGGCAAGAAGTGCAAGTGTTAATGGTTTTATGGGTGCTACCAGCGGTTCAGTTGCTGCAGAAACTTCCGGACCATCTTCTCCGGCAACCTTTAAAGTTGGGGAGCGTTTTATTCAGAATTTTAAAGCCAACGATAATAGGAAAGCCAATAATTTTGGATCTGATCCTTATGGAATGGTTGCTACTTTTAGTACGCGTTACAAGCAATTAGACGGCGGTGCCGGATTAAATGGGGTGTATGTTTACGGTACTAAAACAGTTGGCGCTTACGAAGCGTTTCTAGCTGGTAGTTACGAAGAAAATACTTTGATGCTTGCAGAAGCAAATATCAGAACCGGCGCCATTGAAACTGGATTAGGTTATGTTGATAATGTTCGCAGTTACATGGGCGCCTTTGGTGCTGGTTTGATGCCGGTACAAGGAACAGGATTAAATTTAGCGCAGGCTTTAACTGAATTAACCATGGAAAGACGCGTTGCACTTGTATATCGCGGACTATCTTATTTTGATTCCAGAAGATGGGGTTGGATCTATGATATTTCTAAAGGTGGTGGTGTATATAACCAGATCGTTCTTGATGGTACTAATGTAAATACAAAGGCTACCATTAATTATAATTTCCTTGATTATTGGGATGTTCCTGCGGATGAATTTGTTTTAAATCCTGCAGCTGCCGGAAGCTCGGTTATTACAAATCCAAATTAAAGGTTACTGTCTAAAAATTTTTATAAAAGGGTCTGCGTTTGCAGGCCTTTTTTTCGTTACGGCACCCGGTGGATTTTTTAAAAGTTACATCCTTCTATTTAACTCAATGAGGTTAAGTCTTATTTACCTGTCTTTGCAAAATCTTGTTTGTATTAAAGTAGCCGAACAGTATTAATGGTATTGTAATTTTATTGATAAATTATTTACGCTTTAATTTTTATTTATAGTAGCTTAATATTCCGGCAATGCCTCCAGCTCAACCAATGCATTATCTACGGTTTTAAATCCATAACAATGGCTGCCATTGGTTAGCACAATATAAGGAACCTGCAAATTTATATTATATCGTAACGCCTGGTTTAATACGGCCGTGTCAAGGCTTACATTCATTTCCTTACATTCTATCAGCATCCAGGGTTGAGTTGCTTTGCTGTATACAATTATATCGAATCGCTTTTTTACATCACCTAAAAAAATCTCCTTTTCTATTGCAATTAATGCGGCAGGATATTTTTTAACCTGTATTAAATATTGTAAAAAATTTTGACGCACCCATTCTTCCGGTGTTAGCATTACCCATTGTTTGCGCACTTCATCAAATATAAATTCTTTATTAATTTCCTTTTTTATCTTCGGTTGATATGGGGGGTAATCTATCTTTATCATGCGATGAATAAAATATTTGTACTTTTAGAAAAGGCAAATAAACGAATAAATAAATAATATGAAAACAAAAGAAGACATAGTAGAAAATTGGTTGCCAAGATACACCGGGGAAAAATTAGAAAATTTTGGTGAATATATTCTGCTTACCAATTTTGGTAATTATGTTTCCATGTTTGCCAAATGGAATAAAGTTAAAATTGTAGGGGCAGACAGACCCATGCAATGTGCCACGTCAGATAATATTACCATCATTAATTTTGGTATGGGCAGTCCGGGTGCTGCAACCATAATGGACTTGCTCACCGCAATAAAACCAAAGGCGGTTTTGTTTTTAGGCAAGTGTGGCGGATTAAAAAAACGCAATAAAATTGGTGATTTAATATTACCGATTGCAGCTTTAAGAGGAGAGGGTACCAGCAACGATTATTTTCCGCCGGAAGTGCCTGCCTTACCTGCCTTTATGCTGCAAAAGGCCATCTCCACCACCATTAGGGATTATGCCTGCGATTATTGGACGGGTACAGTTTACACAACCAACCGACGCGTTTGGGAACACGATGAATTATTTAAAGAATACCTGCAAAAAGTTCGTGCTTATGCCATTGATATGGAAACAGCAACTATTTTTACAGTTGGTTTTTACAATAAAATTTCAACCGGTGCTTTGTTATTGGTAAGCGATAGTCCGATGGTACCCGATGGCGTAAAAACGGAGGCCAGCGATAAACTGGTTACAGCCGAATATGTAGAGCGCCATTTGAAAATAGGAATCGATTCTTTAAAACAATTAATTAATGACGGACTTACTGTTAGGCACTTGCAGTTTTAAGGCACTTAAAATAGTTATAAGTTATGTATAAAAAGGTATGGGTTATAAGTTATGAGTTATAAGTGATTGTTTTGTGCAAGTATTTGGTTTCTTTATTCAGGTATGAATTTATAAAAGCCCTTTAATGCACTCCTGCCCGAATGGCTTTAATATGAATAGCCCTGGTATTAACTTGGGTTAACAATTATTATAAGCTCTACCCTGCAGGGGTGACAAATTTTATTGAGTCATTTATAAAAGGCTGTTATAAAAAATTATGAAATAAAGGTGACCAATCTGCTATTTTAAATGGTTTATTTGCACCGGAATATTCCGGTGGAGAAAGTTGAACTAACCTCGTGCATTGTATCGTCTTTTTTTGAAATTTGATAGATAAATTTTTGTAAAGGGTTTAAAGTTTAAAAGTGCCAAGTAGCATTACCTATAATTTTATAAAATTGGAAATTATAAAATATCAACCAACACACATCAATTATAACTCATAACTTATAACTGACGTCCATAACTCATAACTAAAGTACATAACTAAAGTACATAACTTATAATTAAAGACATATGGATTTAACTTTCTCCTATTCCCAACTTTTTTCTTTTTCAAAAAATATATTTTTAAAAATTGGCTGTACCGAAACCAATGCTGTTTCCGCTGCAACGGTATTGTTATCGGCCGATTTAAGAGGTGTGGATAGTCATGGTATTGCCCGCCTTACGGGTTATGTTCGCCTTTGGGAAGTGAAACGCATAACTGCAAACCCTGCAATAAAAATTATACATGAAACACCCTCTACTGCTACTGTAGATGGGGATAGCGGATTGGGTTTAATTGTTGCGCCGGTGGCTATGCAAATTGCAATTGATAAAGCCAGACAAGTGGGTACGGGATGGGTGAGTGTAAAAAATAGCAACCACTTTGGCATTGCCGGTATTCATGCAATGATGGCACTGGAGCACAATATGATCGGCATTGCTATGACCAATGCATCGCCCCTGGTGGCACCTACATTTTCGGTAGAAAGATTGTTGGGCACTAACCCCATTGCCGTTGCCATACCCGCTGGAAATGAGCCGCCCTTTGTAGCCGATTTTGCAACCACCACTGCGGCTAATGGAAAATTGGAATTGCTGCAACGAAAAAATGCTGCTGCACCTACGGGCTGGGTACAAACCAATAAAGGGGAGGCTAGTATTGATGCAGCGGAAGTAAAAAATGGTGGCGCTTTATTGCCCTTAGGTGGGGATAAAGAGCATGGAAGCCATAAGGGGTATATGTTAGGTAGTATTGTAGATATCTTTTCTGCTATATTGAGCGGGGCCAATTATGGACCTTGGGTACCACCGTTTCCTGCCTATGTGCCCATGCCCGAAAATATGCCGGGTGAAGGTATCGGGCATTTTTTTGGTGCTATGCGCATTGATGCCTTTAGACCCGCATCGGATTTTAAATTGCATATGGATAATTGGATAACTCGTTTTAAAAATGCAGAAACAATTGCAGGTGGGCCGAAAGTGGTAATACCCGGCGAGCCCGAAGCTGCCATGGAAATTGAAAGAAGAAATAATGGAATACCGCTAAATACTGCGTTGTTAAATGAACTTAAAACATTGGGTGACAAATTTAATATCAGCCTTTAAAAGTTTGCTTTCAGGAATTTATATTTTGATAATTTTCGACTAATTATATTTGCAGTCCAATTAAATAGAATACTACCATGAAAATAATGAAGTTTGGCGGAACCAGCGTTGGTAAACCGGAAAGGATGCACGAAGTAGCAAAGCTCATCGTAAAAGATGCAGCGCCTAAAATTGTAGTTTTATCTGCCCTGAGCGGCACCACAAATTCATTGGTAGAAATTAGTAATTCACTAGCCTCCGCCGATAGAAATACCGCCAGGCAGCAAATAGAAGCGCTGGAATTACATTATCAAAATTTTATTGAGCAGTTGGTAAAAACTCCTGCTGCCATTGAAACTGCTAAAGGTATCATTGCCGAACATTTTGAATTTTTACACATCATCCTTAAAATATCTTTTAGCGAGGCGTTAAATAAAGATATTCTGGCACAGGGCGAATTGCTGAGCACAAAATTATTTTGTGTTTATCTAACTGAACAAGGCATTGAACATGCCTTGATACCTGCACTCGATTTTATGACCATCGATAACTTTGATGAACCCCAAATTGGCAGCATTAAAGTTAAGCTGGCACAAATATTACAACGCAATAAAGACAAAACAATTTTTATAACCCAGGGTTTTATAAGTAGAAACGCAAAGGGTGAAGTAGACAATTTAAAAAGAGGTGGCAGTGATTACAGTGCCTCGCTTATTGCCGCCGCAGTAAATGCAACGGTATGCGAAATTTGGACAGATATTGATGGGATGCACAACAACGACCCACGGGTTGTAAAAAATACGGTAGCCATTGAACAATTAAGTTTTGAAGAAGCTGCTGAGCTCGCCTATTTTGGTGCCAAAATATTGCACCCGGCAAGTATTTGGCCGGCGCAATATTATAAAGTTCCAGTAAAATTATTAAATACCATGCACCCCGAAGCAAGGGGTACTTTAATTACAGAACTTGCAGGAAGTGTAGGTGTAAAAGCCGTCGCGGCAAAAGATGGTATAACGGCCATTAAAATTAAAAGCAGTCGCATGTTATTGGCATATGGATTTTTAAGAAAGATTTTTGAGGTATTTGAAAAACACCGTACGGCGATTGACATGATTACAACCTCTGAAGTTGGTGTATCGCTTACCATTGATAATGATACCAATTTGCAGGCAATTATTCAGGAACTGGAGCCTTTCGGCAGCGTGGAGATTGATGCCAACCAAACCATTGTTTCCATTGTAGGCAATGAGATTACGGAAACCAAAAATGTAATGCAGGAGCTTTTTAAAGCATTAGCAGATATACCAATAAGGATGATCAGCTACGGTGGCAGCAGTCACAATATTTCCATTTTAATTCCTAAAAATTACAAGGAGCAGACTTTACAACTATTAAACAGCGGCTTATTTGGTTTATAAGCTTACGCCAATTTTTTGATAGATAAAACTCATTAGCCAGGCGGGTCCGATGAGTAAAAATTGCAGGTCTTTTAAAAAGGAAGGTTTCTTACCTTCTAATTTATGGCCATAAAACTGTCCGGCCCAGGCAATAGCAAATACAATTAGTGAAAAAGCCCATAAGGGAATAAAAAAATAGCGGTTAACCAGGTTGCAGATTATCAGGCAAACAAATCCAAAAATAAATAGGCCTATCCATAATGTTTTACTAAGACTATAATAATATATTAATACTATTAACAATATTATTAAAGCCAGATTTATATGGTGATTGGCAAAATAGAATGGCAATTTAATACAATATAAAAAACCTACGATTGATAAAAATATGGCGGGTACACAAATCCAGTGTATCTTTTTATTGGTGGGGTTCTGGTGGCTTTCGCCATATTCGTTTAGCCATTGGTGGATGGTAGGCATGTGCAATTTTTTAAGTACATATTGTATTACTAAGTTACTTAATATTATTATTGGTTAATGCAGGTAAATTACAAATGGTATCCGGCAGAATATGCCACCAAAAATTTCAAAAATCTTAATGAATCCTCACTAAAAAAATCCCTCAAGGCCTGTAGGGCCGACATCCAATAGCCACGGGCATCGCCCATGGAATGGTACAAAATCAAAATTCATCAGTGCCTTTGGAGTCTGTTTCCAATATCCTATGGGATAGCACATAAAATAATAAATATATCTAAACAAATACTGTTAAGAAAACCTCCAATCAGCCTAAAAATCATGATATCCCAAGCATGAGGGATTCTATAACACCTGCGTTTCCAAAATCCAAAACGCTGGCCTTACCCGACAAACATTCACAAAGACAAAGTGAAATTTTAAAAAAAGCTTATAGTATTTAATGTTTCCAATAAAAAATAATAATTTATTTTTTTATTTAATAATTATTCTACATTTGTAGAACAAAATGTCAATGTGTAGAATTATGAATTTATCTAAAACCGAAGAGCAGTTAATGGAACTTATTTGGGAGAACCAAAAATTGTTTCTGAAAGACCTGGTGGAAAAATGTCCTGAACCAAAACCGGCAACTACTACCATTGCCACCTTACTAAAAAGAATGCAGGATAAAGGTTTTGTAGGGTATACTTTATTCGGTAATTCAAGAGAGTATTATCCTCTTGTACAAAAAGCTGATTATTTCTCAAAACATGTAAAGGGGATAATAAAAAATTACTTTAATGATTCACCTATGCAGTTTGCTTCGTTTTTTACAACAACAACTGATTTAACTGCTGCTGAATTTGAAGCCCTTAAAAAAATAATTGACTTAGAAATTAAAAAAAAGAAAAAATGATTTCATATCTCATCAGGTTTATTTTATGCTCAGGCTCATTGCTGAATGATTCTACACTCCGGCAAATGACAGTCATTAAATTTTTAAAAAATGGTAAAAAAGAAGCGGTAACTGATATGAGTAAATGCGATATGAATAGAATGGTTTATCTATACAAACAAATGAATACAGCGCAACAAACTGAGCGACAAAGAAACACCGGAATATCATGGACTGAAAATCTTGCAACAAAACAATAAAGCGTTTATAAAAAAAGGCCGCAAAATTTGCAGCCTTTTTTTAATATTAATAAATCGTAATTAAACAATCAACATAGCATCTCCATAACTAAAAAAACGGTATTTATCTTTTATCGCTTTTTTATACGCTTCCATCACCACATCATAACCAGCAAAAGCACAGGTCATAATTAACAAGCTTGTTTTTGGCAAATGAAAATTGGTAACCAATGCATCTGCAATTGAAAAATTGTAGGGAGGATGAATAAACATATTCGTCCAGCCTTCTGAAGGTTTCAATAATTTTTGTGCAGTGAAGGAAGATTCCATGGCTCTCATGGTGGTGGTACCTACAGAGCAAATTCTTCTGCCATCAGCTTTTGCTTTATTTACAATAGCACAGGCTGTTTCATCAATGCCATAATACTCAGCATCCATTTTATGTTTGCTTAGATCTTCCACTTCAATCGGGCGAAAAGTACCTAAGCCTGTGTGCAAGGTTACTTCAGCAAAACGAAGCCCTTTAATTTCTAATCTTTTTATTAATTCTTTACTGTAGTGCAAGCCTGCAGTTGGTGCTGCTACTGCTCCTTCATGCTTTGCGTAAACAGTTTGGTAACGCTCTTTATCTTCTTCATCAGGCTTGCGCTTGATGTATTTTGGTAAAGGTGTTTCGCCCATAAAATCGAGCATCGTTCTAAACTCTTCTTCAGTTCCATCCCATAAAAAGCGGATGGTACGGCCACGGCTGGTGGTATTGTCAATAACTTCTGCAACCAATTCGTCGTTTTCGCCAAAATATAATTTGTTGCCAACACGTATTTTACGGGCAGGGTCTACAATTACATCCCATAAACGATTGGGCTTATTTAATTCTCTTAATAAAAAAACTTCAATTTTAGCGCCGGTTTTTTCTTTACGACCATACATGCGCGCCGGAAAAACCTTGGTATTGTTAACCACCATAACGTCTTTATCATCAAAATAATCGATAATATCACGGAAGTTTCTATTTTCAATTTCGCCGGTTTTACGGTGAATGACCATCATTCGGCTATCTTCTCTACGTTTGGTGGGGTTTTGTGCAATAAGATTTAGCGGGAGATCGAATCTGAACTGACTTAATTTCATTTGTATCAATAAGTTTTTAATGAGAATCAGACCTTGTGTACTGTAAAGTTTTACAGAGATATGTAGCCCGTTAGGGGCACTTATCATGTTACGGCATGATTTTAAGATGGCTAAGTTACTATTATTTATGCAATTTACTGAACTTTCCTCATTTTGCTGCTGTATAAAAGAATATTACAATTAATGGGTATTGCTATACTAAAGTTTGTAAAATTGTGTAGTTCTATGCACCTTTATAGAGCCAATAATTATTAAGGATAAAGTATGAATATAAAGTGTAAACAAATAGTGCTGATAATGGGCTTGTTATTATCATTTTCCAAAATTTATTCTCAAAAAAACATTGTCAATAAATACCCCAGTCTTTTTTGGGAAATTACAGGTAATGGCTTAAAAAAGCCATCCTATCTTTTCGGAACCATGCATGTTAGCAATAAAATGGTTTTTAACCTCAGTGATTCTTTTTATTTGGCTATAAAAAGTATTGATGCTGTAGCGTTGGAGCTTAATCCGGATATATGGCAGGGCAAGATGGTGCGGCTGGAAGAGACCAAAGAAAATTATGCCAATTATATAAAACCTGCAGGCGAAGATCTTTTAACGGAAAGTTCTTTCCGATTAAAAAAATATGAAGAGGAGTTAAAGGCTGCCTTAAGTACAGAACCCATGGTGGTAAACAGTTTGCTATACCGTACCTATAAAGCAAAGGAAGATTTTGAAGAAGATACTTTTCTTGATCTCTATATTTTTCAGACCGGAAAAAAATTGGGTAAACGTTCTGCAGGTGTAGAAGATTTTAATGAAACGGAAAAAATAGTATTGCAGGCCTATGCGGATATGGCTACCGAAAAAAAGAAAAAAGTAGTGGATACCGATGGCGAATCCATGGGCGACATTTCAAAAAAAATTCAGGATGCTTACCGCCGCGGAGATTTGGATCTGATGGATTCTTTAGATATTATGACAGAGAAATCGGCCGCCTTCAGAGAAAAATTCTTATACCTGCGCAATGAGGTACAGGCAAATTCTATTGATACCATCCTAAAAAAAAGCAATCTTTTTGTTGGAGTAGGTGCTGCACATTTACCCGGCCAAAGAGGCATAATTGAATTGCTCCGCAAAAAGGGGTATTTGCTCCGCCCTATTAAAATGACAGATAGGGATACGGAAAAAAAAGAGGAAACAGATAAATTAAAAGTGCCGGTAACATTTACTACCCGCGTGGCGGCAGATAGCTTTTATTCGGTTGATATGCCGGGACCTCTATTTAAAATGTCGGAGGATATGCAGCAACTTGATCGCCGTCAGTTTTCTGATATGAGTAATGGCAGTTATTATCTTGTTACCAGGGTTAAAACCCATGCTGCTTTTCTTGGCCAGGATGAATCAATAGTTATTAATAAAATTGATAGCCTGCTGTATGAAAATATACCCGGTAAAATTGTAAAAAAAACCATGATCACACGGGATGGTTACAAAGGGTTTGATATAACCAACCGCACAAGAAGGGGCGATTTGCAACGATACAATATTTTTATAATGCCTTTTGAAGTATTAATTTTTAAAATGGCAGGAAAGGAAAACTATGTAGATGGCAGCGAAGCCAACCAGTTTTTTTCTTCAGTTCACCTTAAACATATTACTACTGAAAGGGCAGAGTTTACACCGGTACAAGGTGGATTTTCTGTGTTGATGCCCCAGCAACCTTCCATAAATATAAATGCAGCCAATAGCGATGGTATTATCAGGCGGGAGTATGAAGCACAAAATAAAGTTGATGGTGAAGGCTACCTGATTTTGCAAAAAAATATTTACAATTTTAAATTTTTAGAGGAGGATAGTTTTGATTTAAAATTGATTGAAGCATCTTTTAGGTCTGCCGATATTTTTGATAAACAGCTTCAAAGAAAAGCTTCCTTTTTTAATGGATATCCATGTCTGGATGTAAAAGAAAAGTTGAAAGACGGGAGTTTTATAACGGCAAGATATATTATAAAAGGGCCACAATATTTTGTGCTTGCAGCCCATAGTAAAAATATCAACGCAACTTTTAATTCCTTTTTTAATTCCTTTAAATTTACTCCAAATACCTACAGCGCAAATAAACTGTACATAGATACTTTTATGCATTTTACTGCGCTAACGCCGGTAAAGCCCGATTTGGATGATGATTACAGAAACAAATTAGAACAGGTATCACAGGAAATTGCCAACAGTAAATTATATGCTAATTACAATACGTATTGGCCTAAAAATCGAAATGCTATTTTTCAAAATAATGGTACAGGCGAGCTTGTTGGAATTACCGTGCAAAAGTATCCGATGTATTATTACGTAAAAGATTCAGCTAAATTTTGGTCAGGTGAACGGGAGGACTTTATAGAAAATAAGGAATTAAAAGTCTTTAATAAAGACTCTTTTTTATTAGCTAATGGCGTACGGGGATTTAAATTTATTTTAAAAGACCCCAACTCCTCCAGAACCATTAAGCGCCTTAGTTTACTGAAGGATAATTATATGTACAACCTGGTAACTATGGCAGATACCCTTACCCAAAACAATACTTTTATCGATTCGTTTTTTATAAATTTTAAACCATTACAAACTTTAGGCGGAAGGAATATTTTTAAAAATAATCTGAATAGTTTTTTTGAGGATCTTTTTAGTAAGGACAGCAGCATAAATACCTATGCTGCAAAATCTATTTCGGATATTTATTTTGGGGAGCAGGGTGTTCCGAAAATCATCGCGGCTTTAAACAAATTAAAGCCTTCACAGAAAGATTATTTTACTATCAAAACTAAATTGATAGCAGAGCTGGGGTACATAAAAGATTCATTGCATCCGGTAGTTGTAAATGATCTTAAGCAAATTTACCTGCAGTCTTCTGATACAAGTATGTTTCAAAACGCTGTAATTGAAGCCTTAGCAAGACATAAAACCAAGCCCGCAATTACATTATTGAAAGAGCTTGTATTGCAGGACCCTCCTATATTTGATAAAGATTATGAATACCTCGGCTTGTTTGCTAATTTAAAAGATTCGCTTAAACTGGCTGCTTCATTATACCCTGAATTTTTACAATTAGTAACCTTATCCGATTTTAAAGAGCCTGTACTATCTTTATTGGTAACATTGGTTGATAGCGGCTATTTAAAAGCAGCGCAATACCAATCTTATTTTAGTAAAATATATTTTGATGCAAAAATTGCGTTAAAAAAACAGCAGGGGAAAGAAGAAAAGAAAATTGAATCTGATAAAAAGTCGGAAGATAATGAGGAGGACAATTCCAATTATAATATTAAAAATTTTAGTGGTAATTCAGCTAATCATGAGTTGGATGAATATGCCATTTTATTGATGCCATTTTATGATAGCAATTCTAATGTAAAAAAATATTTCAGTAAATTATTATTATCGGGTGAGGAAACTATTAGTTTGAATACGGCGGTGCTTTTAATAAGAAACAACAAACCGGTATCGGATAGTATTTTATTATCGCTGGCCTCAAAGGATCGATCAAGGGCCATCCTTTTTTCGAAATTGGATAAAGCAAAAAGGCTTGATAAATTTCCTTCAAAGTTCAATACACAGTTAGCTCTTGCCAGAAGTTTTATGGTATGCGAAAAAGGGCTTAATAAATTAGATTCAGTAGTATTTTTGGCCAGGCAACTTATTACTTACAATCATAAAAAGGGTAATATTTATTTTTTTAAATACAGGGTAAAAAAAGAGGATGACTGGAAAATTGGTACCAGCGGTTTACAACCTGAAAATTTAAACGTAACGGGTAGCAATAATAAGCTTTCTTTTATGACAGATAAAAAACTAAGAGCAGATAAACCGCAGGACGAGCAGTTAAAGGAGCAGCTAAAAAAGATTTTATTTAGTACGCATAAAAGTGCGCGTGATTTTTTTGAGGAAGACGACAATAGCTATCGTTTTAAAAAATTAGATGAAGGAGAGGATTAAAAATTAATTATATTAATTGGTTATGATTTTTCCGGGAATAGCATCAATTAATTTTTTTGTGTATTCATTTTTAGGGAAATGATAAATTTGATCTGCCATACCTTCTTCAATTATTTTTCCTTTATGCATAACTAAAATTCTGTCGCAGAAATATTTTACTACCGATAAATCGTGCGATATAAAAATCGAAGTAAAATTAAATTCTTTTTTAAGATCGTTCAATAAATTCAACACCTGGGCTTGCACACTAACATCCAGGGCACTTACACTCTCATCAAAAATTAAAAATTGAGGGTTAAGCGACAGTGCCCTTGCAATACAAATTCTTTGCCGCTGGCCACCGCTAAATTGATGCGGATATCGATTATTATGAGCTGCAGAAAGATTTACTTTCTCCAATAGTTCCATCATCTTTATTTTTCTTTCCCCAAAATTTCTTCCAATTTTATGCACCAGCATAGGTTCCATAATAGCCTCGCCAATAGTTAGGCGGGGGTTTAAAGAACCATAAGGATCCTGAAAAACTATTTGTAAATCTTTTCTTATTGCTTGCAATTGTTTTCTGGAATGTATTGCCAAATTATTTCCCTCTAAAATAATACTTCCCGAATGGATAGGAATTAATTGGAGAATGGCCCGTCCTACCGTTGTTTTGCCGCAACCACTCTCGCCTACAAGTCCAACTGTTTCACCTTTATTTACTACAAAGCTTACTCCATCTACGGCTTTAATCGGGGCAGGGGTTTTTGCAAAAATGGACTTCTTTTTACCCGTATAAAAAACTTGTAGATCCTTAACTTCTAAAACAGTATTTGGTGTTATTTTTTCAGCCAAAGATTTACCAACGGGATTGTTTGTTGAAATATTATTTGACTTTGGTAATTTATCAAATATACCGGTTGGTATTAAATGCTCCCTTATTTTTAGGTTAATTATAGAAGGCTCACCGGTATAAAAATCACTTACTACGGGCAGTCTTTCTCCTTTATGGTGCATGGCTGGTCTGCAGGCTAATAGCGCCTTGGTATAGGGGTGTTGCGGGTTTGTAAATACTTCACCGGTGTTGCCTTGCTCTACAATTTCGCCTTTATACATTACCAAAATCCTGTCTGCAATATCAGCCACCATACCAAGGTCGTGCGTAATAAAAATAACCCCCATTTTACTTTGCTGTTGTAATGTTTTTATTAATTGCAAAATGGTTTTTTGTACGGTAACATCAAGGGCAGTGGTTGGTTCATCGGCAATTAATAACGCAGGGTTGCAGCTAATGGCCATGGCAATCATAACGCGCTGTTTTTGTCCGCCGCTTAATTGGTGCGGATAGCGATCAGCCATTTCTGCAGGGTTGGGTAATTCTACTTTTTCAAATAAAGCAATTGTTTTTTGGCGGGCAATTTTTTTGGATACTTTCTGATGTAATCTTATGGCTTCCATTACCTGGTATCCACAGGTTAGCACAGGATTTAAGGAAACCATTGGCTCCTGAAATATCATAGCGACATCCTTTCCGCGAAACTTATTTATTTCATTTTGCGTTAAGGATAAAAGATCAACGGCAGTATTATCAGGTTTAAAAAAAAGAAGCTCACCGGTAATAGTTGCTTTTGCCGGTAATAATTTCATTAAAGATAAGGCTGTAACTGATTTACCTGAACCGGACTCCCCGACTATGGCTACAATTTCGCCGTTGTTTATTGTAAAGCAACTATTTTTTACGGCCTTTACACTTTCGCCTTCTGTAATAAAATTGACCGACAAATTATTTACTTGTAAAAGGGCTTGTTCCATGCTGCCTAAAATTAGTAAAAAATGGTTGCTTCTGTATTTTCGCCTTTTTTTTATTTTTGGGGATGTTTTTTATAACAAAAATCAATGGGCTTCAAATTTTTACTAGCTGTTTTTAAAATTATCAGGTAGCTGCAGTCTTTGTTTTACATGGGGACAGTAAAAAACCTATTAGTATCTTAATAATTTTTCTCTGCCCAAAATGGAATTATAACTACGGTGTTATTTAAAATTGCCCGCATTTTATTGCAGCCTGCCTATAAAAAGGTGTTTTTTTTATGACTACTTTCCCCGGAAAAAAATATAATCTTGAAACCATTTTTTTTAATTTTAAATGGAAGTAGTTTAATTAGACATGCTTTTATGATAAAAAAAGTTGCTTAGTAGTATCATAATGAGAAAGAAAAATTGATTTTCCTTAAATTTGCAATCCCGTTGGTAATAACGGATATTACACTTAAATAAAACACAATCATGGGAAGAATATTTGAGGTACGCAAAAGTTCGATGTTTGCCCGCTGGGATAAAATGGCAAAGAACTTTACGCGTATTGGTAAAGAAATTGTTATTGCAGTTAAGGCTAGCGGTCCCGACCCTGATAGTAACCCCGCCCTAAGAAGATGCTACTTAAATGCAAGGGCCTGTGGTATGCCCAAAGATAGAGTGGAAGCTGCTATTAAACGTGCGATGGGTAAGGATACCGGGAATTATGATGAAGTAACCTACGAAGGATATGCACCACATGGCATTGCGCTTTTAATTGAAACCGCAACCGATAATCCTACCAGAACAGTTGCTAATGTTAGAATGCATTTTACAAAAAGTGGAGGAAGTTTGGGTACAAGTGGCAGTGTAGCTTTTACATTTAACAGATTGGGAGAATTTAAAGTAAAAAATAATGGATTAGCAATAGAAGATCTCGAACTGGAGTTAATTGATTACGGTTTGGAAGAGATTGGCGAAGACAGTGAGGGCAATATCATCATCAGGGCTACTTTTACAGAGTTTGGTCATATGGCAAAGGCCCTGGAAGAAAAGAAAATTGAAGTAATAACAGCCGAACTCACAAGGATACCGATGAACACTACAGAGCTTAGTGAAGAGGCTGCCCAGGATGTTTTTAAACTGATAGATAAATTAGAAGAAGATGAAGATGTACAAAAAGTATATCACAATATGAAATAAAATGAGGCCGCTTAAATGAGCGGCTTTTTTATGGAATGGTTATTTCTCCTTTCATATAAAAAATACATTGTCCGCTAATAATAACTCTTTGCTCATTTATTTGCTCGCAAAATAATACTCCGCCGCGTGGCGATAATTGCAGGGCATCCAATTTATTTTTACCTAATTTTTCGCTCCAGAATGGAATTAATTGCGCATGCGCTGAACCGGTTACCGGATCTTCATTAATACCAGCGGCCGGTGCAAAAAATCTGGATACAAAATCAACTTTATCACCTGGAGCCGTAATGATGATCTCTTCGAAATGTTTTTTCATTAAAGTAAAATCCGGATGGCAATTTTTTACCTCTTTTTCACTAGCCAGTTCTACTAATAGATCCCGGTATTTGTACACGCCAACAATTTCTACAGCACCTAAAATTTCTTGTAACGAATCGTGGTAAACATCCAGACGTTCAGGTTTCCAGGAGGGGAAATCCATGGAGAAAAAATCGTCTTTTTTTGTGATGACAAGTAAGCCGCTTTTACAATTAAATTTTAAGACGGGTTTATTAAAATTTAATAAATTAAATATTACCCACGCACTTGCCAGGGTTGCATGACCACATAAATTTATTTCCATTTCCGGAGTAAACCATCGAATATCATAATCAATATTGTTGCTTGTTGCCGGTACAAAAAACACCGTTTCGGAAAGATTATTTTCCATGGCAATTTGCTGCATTAACGTATCCGGTAACCATTGTTGTAACGGGATAACAGCTGCAGGGTTACCTCCAAAAACTTTATTGGTAAATGCATCGATCTGATAAATTTGTAAGGTCATACTTTCTGCTTTAATAAATTACATCATTAATTATTCCCCCATCATTTCTTTGGCAACCCTGATGATATCCTCTGTATTGGGCTTACTAAAATAATCACCATCACTGGCGTAAGACGGGCGGTGTGCCTGCGCTGTTAAGGTTCTGGGTGCAATATCAAGGTGCTTGTAGCCACCCTGTTCTTCAATAACTTTATTAAACATATAAGCAGCTGCTCCGCCGGGTACATCTTCATCAATAAATAAAATACGATTGGTTTTTTTTAGCGATTCAACGATAGCATGGTTAATATCAAAGGGCAATAAGGTTTGAACATCAATAACTTCGCAACTTATATTTTGTTTCGCTAACATATCCGCAGCATCTGCAACTATGCGGAGGGTTGAACCGTAAGAAACCATCGTAATATCAGTGCCTTCTTTTATAATTTCCGGAATACCAAGGGGAACAGTAAAGGCCATTAAATTAGAGGGTAATTTTTCTTTGAGGCGGTAACCGTTTAAACATTCAATCAACAGCGCAGGGTCATTAGCCTGTAGTAAGGTATTGTACATACCGGCAGCCTGAACCATATTGCGGGGTACACAAACATACATGCCACGTAAAGAATTTATTATCATACCCATGGGCGAGCCACTATGCCATATGCCTTCTAAACGATGCCCCCTAGTGCGTACAATTAAGGGACAACTTTGCTGTCCGGCTGTTCTAAAATGAGTGGTAGCTAAATCATCACTAAGGGGTTGCAGTCCATACAATAAATAATCTATGTATTGTATTTCGGCAATTGGGCGCAAACCTCTTAAGGCAAGTCCGATGCCCTGCCCGATGATGGACAACTCCCTTATGCCACTATCAAAAATACGCTCCACGCCGTACTTATTTTGCAAGCCGCTAAAGGCCTGGTTAACGTCACCAATAAAACCTACATCTTCGCCAAATGCAACTACTTTATTGTTGCTGGCAAAAAGTGCATCAAAATATTTATTCAATACCTCGTATCCGTTTACAGTTATTGCATCCTCGGTGTAGTAAGGCTTAATTACCGTTACTTTTAAAGCACTTTTAGGACCATCATTATATAAAAAGGAATTGTATAATTTTGCATTTATATCTTTTAAGCCTTGGTAAAATTTTGCAAGCGGAGCCGCCATTGCATTGTTGCCGGCAATATCAAGGCAAGCTGCTGCAGCCTTCATTATTTCCCTTCTTAAGGGTTCTTTATTGTTGGCTAAATTTTGAGCAATTTCTTTTATTGCCACCTTTTTTCCGTCCTCCAGATTTTCTGCCAGTTCATTTAAAAGCGGACTGCAGTTTGCGACCTGTTGTTTAATGGGGTCAAGGTATTTATTCCAGGCATTTTGTTTGCTTTCTTTAATAAATAGCTTGGCATTCATTTCAATTTCACTTAGCTCGTATTCTTCTGCAAGCGCATTCTCTAATATCCATTCCCTCATTTGTTTAATGCAATCCCATTCCTTTTCCCAGGCCAATCTTTCCGGTTCTTTGTACCGCTCGTGACTGCCACTGGTGGAGTGTCCCTGTGGCTGGGTAATTTCTTCAATATGGAATATGGCAGGGGTATGCGTGTCTCTAATCTTTTGAATAGCCGGTTCAAAAACTTCGCACATGCCTGCATAATCCCAGCCTTTTAATTTATAAATATCAAGTCCATTTGTTCCTTCTGTTTTTTGCATTCCCTTTAAAGCGGTAGAAATAGAACCCTTGGTGGTCTGTAATTTTTTGGGAACTGAAATTCCATATCCATCATCCCAAATAAAAATAGCCATCGGCACTTGTTGCACACCTGCAGCATTTACTACTTCCCAAAAATGACCTTCACTGGTAGAGGCATCTCCGATGGTACAAAAACAAATTTCGTTTCCATTATCACTTAAGGAGGTATGTTGCTTAAAGGCTGCAGCGGTTCTAAATAATTTAGAGGCAAGTGCTAAACCCAGGGCTCTGGGCATTTGACCGGCAGTAGGCGCCATGTCGCTGCTGCTGTTTTTAGTATTTACCAGATCAAGCCAGTCACCGTTTTTATCTACATTTTTGGTTGCAAAATGCGCATTCATTTGTCTGCCTGCACTAAAGGGATCATTCTTAATATCCGGATCCGCAAATAATTGTGCAAAATATTGTTCCACATTGGCAATTCCGGCGGCAAACATAAAAGTTTGGTCGCGGTAGTAGCCTGCTCTAAAATCGCCGGGTTTAAAAAATTTGGCCACGGCTACCTGGGCTACTTCCTTACCATCTCCAAAAATCCCAAATTTTGCCTTCCCGGTCAGCACTTCCTTTCTGCCAACAAGACTGGTTTCCCTGCTTTCACAGCTAATCCTGTAATCTTTCAGCACTTCATTTCTGAAATGATCGAAGCTTAATTTTTGCTGCAAAGCAGTATCGTCGTTATTAACCGTATTCATTTAACAAATGTAAAATAATACTTGTCATCATTGTTAAAAAAAAGATAAGCTAAGTACAATTTGCGCTTGTTTTAACCGTTTTTGTATCTTTATGTTTGAATTTTAAAATTAATTTTTAAATGAAAGGCTTTTTTCTTCTTTTTTTATTGTTTTTTGCTTCTAACATTTTGCAAGCTCAAATTACCGGAGATAAGGATTTAAAACCTGCGGACAATTTACCTGCTGCCGTTGTAAGTGACAAAGGCGATGAATTGGTATTAAAAGAAATGGAATTTGATTTTGGCAAAATTCCGCAGGGTAAACCCGTTACACATGTTTTTGAAGTGGTAAATAACGGTACTGATTCATTAAAAATTACAAATATTCAGGCGAGTTGCGGTTGTACTACGCCCGATTGGGAAAGAAATAAAGTGCAGGCACCTGCTCAAAAAACAGCCATTACCGTTGGCTATAATGCGGCAAGCGAAGGCAGTTTTGTAAAGTCCATCAACATTACTTACAATGGTAATAAAACAAAGCAAATATTAATAAAAGGAAATGTATGGGTAGTTCCATTAAGTTCGGCCCCTGAAAATAAAGACTTAACAAATTTGAAAGATTAAATACACACAAAAATTAAAACAATTTAAAAAAATAACATGAAAAAATTATTATTCTCTGCCGTTGTATTAGCCATAACTTCTACCGTTTTAGCGCAACCGCAAGCCAAAAAAGCTGTTGATGTTGCAAAGTTTGCAAGCGAAACAATTGATTTTGGGAAAATTAAACAAAGTATACCGGCAAAAGGAACTTTTACAGTTACAAATATCAGCAATACACCATTAATTATTGAACAGGCAAACCCAACATGTGGTTGCACTATTTCAGATTATACAAAGGAACCCATTGCATCTGGTAAAAATGGTGTAATTAATGCAACTTATAACGCTGCAAATCTTGGTCATTTTGAAAAACACCTTACTGTAAAGTTTGCCGGTGTAGATGAAATTAAAAGCATCACTTTTACCGGAGATGTATTAAGTGCTGAAGATTTTGATAAATTAAAAGCGGCACCACCAGCTGCTGTTGTACCTGCAGCTGCACCAACAAAAGTAAAGACAACAAAAACTAAAAAAGTAAAAACTACCACAACAGCAACAACTGCGTCGTAGAAATTTCATATCATTATTTAGTATAGCAACTCCATATTTAATTATATGGAGTTTTTTAATGCTTTGTATGAGGAGTTAGCGAAAACTACATTGATATTATGAGTCATTATAAAACCAAAAGGATCGTCGGAATTATTATGGAATATAAAAAATGAAAATAGAAGTGCACAAATTTTATGAGAACTATCCTGCCTCATCCAATAAGTTTAATCAGCAATTTTAAAGGGCTAACGGTTATCCATACCAAACAAAATAGTGTGTTAATGGAATAAATAAATTCACTTTAGTTAAACCGTGAACTATTCCGTTAATCCTCTTGATAATAGAAAGGTGGCAATTTAATTTTAGGAACAAGCTATCTGAATGGTCAATAAATCCATTATCCATCCCAATTAATTTATATCATTTCTTTTTTATCCTTTAGCTTTCTATTGCTGTAATAAACACCGGAAAGTATAATAAGCAGACAAAATGCTTGTTGCCAGCCAAAACTTTCTCCATAAATTATTCCCCAGCCAATGGCAATAAAAGGAATGCCATAAGTAACCATGGTAGCAAATACCCCACCGGCTCTTTTTACCAGCATGTAAAATATTATTGTGGCCACTGCCGTACCTAAAACGCCTAATACAACCGCCGCACCTGTTGATAGTAAAAATTGTTTATTGTGCAGGGGTAAATTAAAATAACCTGTAAATAAAAGTAGCAGCAAAGCGGGTATGGCATTAAGGCTAAGTGCCACTGCAGCTATATGGAGTGATGCAATATTACTTAATTTTTTAGCCACCATATTTACATTAAAGCCGTACAATAGGGTAGCCAGAATTACCAAAAGAATTAAATTAAAATGCATATCCCCCTGCAAATTACTGGTGCTGAATAATAATAAAAAGCTACCGATAAAAGCGATAAAAATGCCAATTATCTTATTGGTGGTGGTTTTAATGTTAAAGAAAATATACCCTGTAATAATCACAAAAATCGGCGTTAAAGAATTGAGGGTGCCTGCAAGTCCGCTATCAATTTTTTCTTCGGCTATACAAAATAAAAAGGCTGGTATTAAATTACCAATAACGCCGGAAAGAAATACAAAAAATAATTTGTTTTTAGGGATGCCCCGAAACACCTTTACCGTAATAGGCAATAAAATTACACCTGCAGATAAAATGCGTAAGGCTGCAACCTGGTAAGAACTTAATTGTTGTAAGCCTATTTTCATTAAAATAAAACTACTTCCCCATATTAGTGACAGTACTATAAAAATTAACCAGTCAATAAATTTCTTACTCATCATATAAAATGGTGCAAAGTAAATTTAAAATTACAGCAGTAGCATTATAAATTGCCCGATTTAATTTAACCATTGGAAAAAGGAACAATAATAAGAGAAATATACTTTAATTTTATAATGCGATCTTTTTATATCGGCGTGTTGCAGGTTCTTTTTAATGCTGTTGTTTAACCTTTTAAATGATTGGAAGACAGCTGATTTTATTAGTTTATGCAGTTACAATAAAAATTGAATATTATGGGTTTTTTCAAAGAATTTAAAAGTTTTATCCTTAAGGGAAATGTAATAGACCTCGCTATTGCTGTAGTTATTGGAGCCGCTTTTGCCTCCATTGTATCCTCGTTGGTAGAAGATGTAATTACACCCTTATTGTTAACACCGGCTTTAAAAGCAGCACATGTAGAAAACCTCGATAAACTTACTTGGGGGGCAGTGAAATATGGTAATTTTCTTGCAGCTGTAATTAAATTTTTGGTTATCGGCCTGGTATTATTCGGACTTGTAAAAACCATGAATAGCATCATCGCTAAAAAGGAAAAAGCACCGGCTGAACCCTCTTCCACCGATAAATTATTGATGGAAATTAGAGATGCTGTTAAAACAAGGCCGCTTTTATAATCTCCTGTAGCAATTTTATTGGGGAGAAAATCTTTAAGGTGTTTTAAATAGTTATATAACATATATGTTAATTAATAGGTATATGTGTATCACGATAATTATAAATTAAGCTATAATTTGTCCACAATGGGGCGCAACATGGTATGAAGGATTACGGATATTTATCTAAACTTTTGATGATTATCCACATTGATTGCAGGTTCTTAGCTTTGACATTAAAGTTGATTAACTTCTTTATACATTTGCCTTTTGGCGATGAGCCGGTTTTTTAACTATTATCTTATAATTTATTTTGACAAATATTAGCTACCAGATAAAGCTTGACCAGTTTGAAGGTCCATTTGACCTTTTACTTTTTTTTATAGAAAGGGATGAACTTGATATTTACAATATTCCGATTACTAAAATAACCAACGATTTTTTGGATTTTATTCACCAGACGGATAAATTAAATATTGAATTAAGCAGTGAGTTTATTCTTTTTATTAGCACTTTAATGCGCATTAAGGCCAAAATGCTGATACCCAGAAAGGAAATTGATGAGCAAGGTAATGAGATTGATCCTCGACAGGAGCTTATCAATAAAATTTTAGAATATAAAAGATTTAAAGAAGCTTCCGTTAAAATGGCGGAGCTGGAAGAAGTGCGGATGCTGATGTTAAAGCGGGGTAACCTTCATAAAGAATTATCTAAGATTGGCGAAGAGGCGGGCGAGGGTACAGAAATACAAGCGGTAACCTTATTTAAGTTAATGAAGGCATTCGAAAAAGTAGTTCAGCGTTTACACGATAAAAACCACAAACCCGTGCATACCGTGGTTCAATATAATTATACCATGGAGGAAAGCAGGGAATACATGCTAACCACTTGTAAAACTTCCAAAAATGCTTCTTTCGAAAAAATATTTGAAATCTGTAATGATCGAATACATGCATTGTTTCTGTTTTTAAGTCTGTTGGAATTGTCGCAGCAAAAATACCTGGTCATCATCTCCGGCGAAGGAAGAAATAATTTTATTGTAGAATTTAATGAAAGCCGGGAGGAGGAAACAAATTCGACCCTCGATTACAATGAAATGACAAGTTTTAATTAGTTATTATTTAAGATCGCGTGGTAAACCATCAACCAAATTAGCTTCATTTAATTATACCGTATCAATTGATTATGTTGCCTGACAATTGTGCAGTATTATTACGCTGTTTTCTATTTCATCAACCTACCTTTTATTGTATTTTTTATAACTGATTATTAAATTATTGTTGGTTTATTTTAGGGTAAATTCTATGTTTTCCTAATTATTTAATGAAAAATCTTCCATTTGTCGCGCAAATACATACTATTTTGACAGACTAAAATAATGGTCTTTTATTTGATGTTTAAACATTGATTTTAATTTATTAACTAAAAATTTAAAACATGAAAACAATATTGCATAAAGAAGCAGATAGGGGTAAAGGAGATTATGGCTGGTTAAAACCTAATTATTATTTTAGTTTTGGCCAATATAATAATCCAAAAAATATTCATTTTGGCGCTTTAAGGGTTTTAAATGATGATTTTATCGCAGGTGGAGGCGCTTTTCCAACCCATCCGCATGATAATATGGAGATAATTACCATACCATTTACAGGAGCATTAAAACATACGGATAGTACAGGCGGAGCCGGAATAATAAAAGCGGGTGATGTTCAAATAATGAGTGCCGGTACTGGTGTTCAACATGCTGAAGCCAATGAATCTGCTACGGAGCCCGTTACACTTTTTCAGGTTTGGCTATTTCCAAAGGAGCATAATATTAAACCCCGGTACGACCAGCGTACTTTTGCTACCGCAGAAAGGGAAAACAAATGGCAGTATGTTGTTAGTCCGCTTGAAGCCGATAATGGTTTATGGATTAACCAGGATGCGCGTTTTGCGTTAACCAAATTACAAGCCGGCAAAACACTGCTATACGAAAATGCTTTTAAAGGTAACGGCGTTTTTTTAGTGGTAATAAATGGCAGTATTAAAGTAGGTGATATAAATTTGGATAAAAGGGATGCCGTTGGAATTTCGGAAATGGATTCCTTCTCTGTTACTGCCTCAGCAGATGCGGCGCTACTGGCTATAGAAGTACCGATGTAGTTTTGTCGACTGAAAAAAACTATTATAATAGCAGGCGTAATGGACATTTATGGTGGTGAATTTTAGATGTTTTGTTCAAGTGGACAAAAATGGTGGTCTTTATTTTTTATATTTTTACTGTTTTTCTCAA
>JAYTHI010000341.1:0-8800 GCA_043732685.1 Ferruginibacter sp.
ATTGACTTTCAACAATACTACCTAAACATTTGAAAGATAAGCTCCGATCCTTTTTTAAAAACATATGATAAAATATTAAATACTTATTCATACCATAATAATAATCAGCAAATAATAATTATAAAAATAGAGTCATAACTTACGAAAATAAACAAGTGATCTATGCAATGGTAAAACAATATAAAAGCGATTCCGTTGATTGGAAAAAAGTATGGAACCCTAAAAATTTATTACTTATTTTAATGGGTACATCCCTGGCGGTACTGGCAATGAAAGGTTTTATGATTCCCAACCGGTTTATGGATGGCGGTATAACAGGAATCTCGATTTTATTGCACGAAATTTTTCACATCAACATAAGTTTTTTAGTAATTGTCCTTAATGTATTGTTTGTATATCTTGGTTATAAACACATAGGAAAAACATTTGCAGTGCAAACAACAATTGCGGTACTATTGCTTTCAATAGGTTTGCTTTTTATTTCCATTAACCCCATTACCCATGATAAATTATTGATTGCTATTTTTGGCGGTATTTTAATAGGTACCGGTGTGGGCTTGGTTATTAGAGGTGGTGGTGTTATTGATGGCGCTGAGGTAATTGCAGTTTTCACGGGTAGAAAAACAGGGTTTTCAAACAGTGAAATTATAATGCTGATCAATACCATTATTTTTATAGTAGCTGCTTTTCAGTTTGGTATAGAAACAGCCATGTATTCTATCATTACCTATTTTACCGCTACACGAGCCACTAATTATGTGGTGGATGGTATTGAAGAATTTACCGCAATGAATGTAATTTCCGCGCGGCAGGATGAAATAAAAAGTTTTTTAGTAAATGAATTGGGAAAAGGTATTACCGTTTACAAGGGCGAACGTGGCTACCTTCCGGAAAGTTTTGATAGTAAAACAGATTGTGAAATTATAGTTACCATTGTTACCAGATTAGAAATAAAACAAATTAGGGATGGGATTTTAAACATCGACCCTTACGCTTTTATTTATGTACACAGCGTAAAAGAAGCAACAGGCGGCATATTAAAAGCGAAAGCACATGCCAAGTAACCTGCTGATGAAAAAATTTTTATTAAGTTTATTAGAAAGTAAACTTAATAAAACTTACTTTTTTCACAATGTTTGTCATACGTTATATGTAATGGAAAAAGCCTTTGAAATTGCACAACATGAAAATTGCACAACGGCTGAAATTGAATTGGTATGTACAGCCGCTTTATGGCATGATGTGGGTTTCATTAATATTTATGACGGGCATGAAGAAGAAGGATGTAAACTTGTACAAAAATATTTACCGGAATTTGGTTTTTCTGCCAGCTCAATAAATTTAATATGCGGCATGATAAGGGCAACAAAAATTCCGCAATCACCGAAAAATAAATTAGAACAAATTTTAGCAGATGCAGACCTTGAATATTTAGGAACTGCAAACGCAGCTTCAATTGCAAATGAATTATTTAAAGAATTAAAGTTTTTAGATCCCCTCCTTTCAATAGCTCAATGGAATCAAATGCAGATTTCCTTTTTACAAAAGCATTGTTATTTTACAAATTATTGTAAAGAAAATAAAGAAAACACCAAACAATCCTACCTAAAAAAATTAATCAGTAATAAATTCTAAAACAAAGAATAGTAGGTAAAGGCAGTCCATTTTTAATAGTTCAGGCATTTATATTTTAGGACAATTAAAATTAACCAAACTAAATACAGTCTTTGATTTGGCATTTATTATTATTTTATTAAGGTACAAGTGGAGTAATTAATAGCAGCCATTTAAAAAGAAGAAAAAGGTACAGGCTGTTGTAAATATGCTTTACCGGAATAGAGATATTACCGTTATCCCTATTTTACAAAAGCTTGCAATTATTTAAGTGCATAAAAAAATTACTTGTTTACTGATCAACTTTAAAAGCAATATCTAAACCCTTATAAATCGCTCCTACCCTTTTGCTATTTACCATCCCTATTACTTTCTCCATAAGAAAAATTTGCTTGTATGCAAAACTATGAAGAGGACTAATAAAGCTGGAAGCCATAAAAGATTTTACATACTTACCAAAGGGTAGGCAGTACATTTATTTACAATTACCGCACAATATTATCCAATGATTTGTTTATTAAATCAACAGCCAATTTTTAGAAAATTACTACTATCAGCCCTTGCATCGTTTATTTTAAACTTTGCTCCAAAGGCACAATCTGTAGCACAGAGAGACAGCCTTCAAAAAATATTAAAAACCTTGCCTAATGATAGTAGCAGGGTAATAGCATTAAATGAGCTGGCCTTTACTTATCAAATGAAAAGACCTGATTCTACCTACCTCTTAGGTCAACAAGCCTACGAACTTTCCCGGATCATTTATTACCCATTGGGAGAAGCACGCGCATTAAATATAATGGCCATTTCATTTTCTCAAATAGGGGATTATGTTAAGTCATTAAAAATGTTTAATCAATCGCTGGATGCTTTTATTAAACTAAAAAATATCCGTGGTATTGCAATAGGCATGGGCAATATAGCAGATTCCTATATGCAACAGGGAGAATGGCAAAATAGTCTGAATAAAATGCGAGAATGTGTATCCGTTCTTGAAACCATGCCGATACCTGACCAAAATGCTAAAGCAACTTTCTTATCTAATATTGGCGAATGTTTTTATAATTTAAAACAACTGGATTCTGCAGGGGTGTATTTAAATAAAGCATTGCAATTGGGTAAATTACATAACCAGGGTGTACTTTCCACGGTGCTGTATCTTTTAGGAGATGTTGCCCTTGCACAAAATAATGCTGTTCAGGCCTATTCCTTTTACCGGCAAAGTATCTCCTATGCTATTCCTGAGGAGTCTTATTCGGATATGTTTGAAGGTTATTACCGAATCACAAAATTATGTCAGCAGTCCGCACGGCTTGATTCAACAATTTATTATGCCAAACTAGCCTTAAGCTTCGCCCAAAAAGGTAGTTATCTAAAAGGAATTTTAAAGGCCAGTCAAAATTTATCAAACATATATGAAGGCAATAATGATATGGAGGCCTTACGATATTTAAAAGTTGCCGAGGCGGCTCGTGACAGTCTTTACAGTCAGGATAAATTGAAACAATTATTGTCGCTGAGTTTTGAAGAAAAACAAAAGATACAACAAATTGAAGCCGCAAAAATGGAGTATAAAAGCGCAATAAAATTGTATGTATTAATTGGGATATTAATTGTTTTCGGAGTGTTGGCAGTATTTTTAATTCGCAATAACAGGCAAAAACAAAGCGCCAATATTTTATTACAAAAACAAAAAAATGAGATTGATAGCAAAGCAAAAGAATTAGAGATACAGAAACAAAATCTAAAGCAGTCTTATAATAATATAGCGTTATTGGGCGAAATTGGCCGTAAGATTACCGCTTCCCTATCTGTAGAAACTATTATTGGTACTGTTTATAATAACGTAAATGCATTAATGGATGCGCAAATTTTCGGCATTGGAATTTATCATACTGATACCAGGCGCCTTGAATTTCCGGCAACTTACGAAAAAGGTAAAGCCTTACCTGTGTATTCAAATTTTATTGACGAAGAGAACAAGCTTGCAGGTAAATGTTTTAGTAGTGGTAAAGATATTGTTATTGGTGATTTACATGCTGAATATAGCCAGTATTTACCAAATGTACCGACCCCAAATCAAGATAACCAACCTGTTTCCCTCATTTATCTTCCGCTAACAGTAAATGAGAAAATGCTTGGTGTTATAACAGTTCAAAGTTTTAAAAAAAATGCTTTCAGTCCTTACCACTTATACATGTTGCAGACAATTGCCCTTTATGCAGCCATCGCTTTAGAAAATGCAGAATCGTTTAACAAACTTAACCTGACGGTAGTTAGCTTGAAGCAAACTCAAAAGCAATTGATCCAATCAGAGAAAATGGCATCGCTTGGAGAATTAACTGCAGGTATTGCACATGAAATTCAAAATCCGCTCAATTTTGTTAATAATTTTAGTGAAGTAAGCACGGAGTTAATTGATGAAATGAACATTGAATTAAACAATAATAATTATAAGGATGCCATACAAATTGCACAGGACTTAAAACAAAATTTACAAAAAATAAATCATCATGGCAAACGTGCAGGAGATATTGTAAAAGGAATGTTACAGCACAGTAGAAACAGCAGCGCAGCCGCAAAAGAACCAACTGATATTAATAAACTGGCAGATGAATATTTGCGCCTGGCATATCATGGCCTAAGGGCAAAAGATAAAATATTTAACGCTTCAATGAAAACAGATTTTGACCCGGGCATTGGCAGTATCAATATTATTTCACAGGATATTGGAAGGGTAATTTTAAATTTAATTACCAATGCATTTTATGTTGTAAATGAAAAAAAGAAACAACAACAAAATGATTACGAACCAACCGTTTCAATTTATACAAGCCGTTTGCCCCCATTTGAAGGTCAATCATCGGAGGTAAGGATAGGCGTTAAAGATAATGGCAATGGCATTGCGCCACAAGTGCTGGACAAAATTTTTCAGCCTTTCTTTACCACCAAACCAACGGGGCAGGGAACAGGTTTAGGTTTATCCTTAAGCTATGATATTATTAAGGCTCATGGTGGCGAAATCAAGGTCATCAATAAAGAGGGAGAAGGCGCTGAATTTATAATTATTTTACCGGCATAAAAATTAAAATATCAAATAAAAATTTTAATAGTTAACGAAAACCAGTATGATAAAATTACTTTTAAACAAAGGTTTAGAAAAGAAATAAAATACGGGAAATGAATATTGATTTTTTTTGCGCGGGTAAAGAAGCTTTACCTTATTTTACTGGCCTGGAGCAAACGTAGTATTGATTTTATCCGGTATAAATATACAGGTCAAGAGCAGCCTACTTATGCGGGAGTATAAAAAAAGATGCATCCGGAGGAAATGAGGATTGCTCCCTGGATAGATATTGGAAATTTCAAAAAGCTAAACAAGCGGGCGCTGATGATTTTTTAACAATCTGATTGATTTCCCGCTATTAAAAGAAAAATTTAAAAATTTAAATAATGGTAAAAATTTTAGTGGTGGATGATGAAACTGATTTGGAATACCTGATCAAACAAAAGTTCAGGCAAAAAATACGGGAGCAACAATACGAATTTATTTTTGCTGTAAATGGTAATGATGCGCTTGAAAAAATCAGGTTGCATCCTGATATTGATATTGTACTCAGTGATATTAACATGCCGGAAATGGATGGCCTGACATTACTTTCAAGGCTAGGTGAATCAAGTCCGCTTATTAAAACCGTTATGGTTTCCGCGTATGGCGATATGGAAAATATACGTACCGCAATGAATCGTGGTGCATTTGATTTTATTACCAAACCCATCAACTTTGAAGACCTTTCTTTAACGATTGAAAAAACAATAAGCCATGTAAACCAAATTCGCGCAACCCTTAAGGCTATAAAAGAAAACAATATCCTTAAAATGTATGTAGATGAAAACGTACTTAAATTTATGGGAAGCCGGGAATATGAAGCTTCTATAATGGCAAATGAAATAGTTGAAGCCACAGTAGTTTTTATTGATATCTGCAGTTTTACTTCTATTAGCGAAAAAGAATTACCTGATACAGTCATAGATTTGCTCAACCTTTATTTTGACCTTATGGTAAAGGAAATAATTATACAAAATGGTTTGATAGATAAATTTATTGGCGATTGCATAATGGCAGTCTTTAAAGGACCCTACCATTTAGACAGGGCGATTGAAGCCTGCCTGTCAATAAAAAATAAAATAGCCGAACTGCCCGGAAGTCTTGATTTTTTACCAAAAGTGGCTATCGGTATAAATTGTGGTGAAATGATATCCGGTAATATTGGTTCGGCTACATTAAGAAGATTGGATTACACCGTTATTGGTGATATTGTAAATACGGCCCAACGTTTACAAAGCGTTGCAACAAGCGGTCAGATTTTAATAAACGAAGCATGTTACGAAAAAGTAAAGCAATCTTTTAATTGTAAAAAAATTGGTGCTGTCAACCTTAAAAATAAAATGGAAGAAGTAATTGTATATGAAGTAATGAATTAAAAATAGTCAGCATTTTGTTTTTTTTAAGCATAGCGCTTTACAAAATTCTTAATTATAAATACCATGCAGACATTGGTTGACAGCTATGGAAACTACAAAATATCCTGCCATTTTTAAGGTAAGCTGCTATAAAATATTGGTGGTTTAATTTGATACATTTACATGAAGGTTATAGAAAATTTTACTATTTTAAATTACTACGCAGCCATAACCTAATTTTGTATTTCTAAAATTACAGATCAATATTTTAAATTCAACCTAATATTAAAATGATACAAATAAATCCTGATAAAATAGCGGAACGTTTTATGCGTTACGTACAAATTGATACACAAAGTAGCCCTACAAGTACAACCCATCCGACAACGGAAAAGCAGAAAGATTTAAGTAATTTATTGTACAAAGAACTGCTTTGTTTTGGATTAAGTAATGCAACAACAGACGCATACGGATATGTTTATGCAACCATCGAAGGCAACAGTGATAAAAAAAACATTCCTGCAATTTGTTTTTGTGCCCATGTTGATACAGCACCCGACTGCAGTGGCTTTGAGGTAAAACCTATTCATCATATAAATTATGATGGTACCGATATTATTTTGCCCGACGACAATAGTCAGGTACTTACTATCACAAAATCTCCCTACCTAAAAAATCATATTGGTAATAATATTATTACTGCAGGCGGATTAACTTTACTGGGATCGGATGATAAAAGTGGTGTTGCCGCAATAATGGAAGCTGCCTTATTTTTAATTAATAATCCTGCCATAAAGCATGGCGATATAAAAATATTATTTACCCCTGATGAGGAGGTTGGACAAGGAACCGCCAAAGTAGATATGAAGAAATTAGGTGCCAAATATGGGTACACCTTAGATGGAGGAGAGGCCGGCAGTCTGGAAGATGAAACTTTTAGCGCAGATGCCGCAACAATTATTATCAGCGGTGTAATTGTTCATCCGGGATATGCTAAAAATAAATTGGTGAATGCGCTTAAAATTGCAGGAGCTATTGTAGAAGCTTTACCAAAAACGGAGTGGAGCCCGGAAACAACGGAAGGTCGCGAAGGCTTTGTTCATCCGGTAGCAATAAATGGTATTGCAGAAAAAGCCAGTATTCAATTTATTGTAAGAGATTTTACTGTGGAGGGTTTACAGCAACACCACAACAGGTTAAAGAAAATAGCCGCTGAAGTGGTGGCTACTTTTAGCGGTGCTGCTATGGAGTACCAGGTTACAGAACAATACAGAAATATGAAAGAAGTGCTTGACCAATATCCTCAGGTGGTAAGTTATGCAGAAGAGGCAATAGAAAGAACAGGACTCGCTGTAATTAAAGAAAGTATTCGCGGTGGTACAGATGGCAGCAGGTTTAGTTATATAGGAATGCCCTGCGCTAATATTTTTACGGGTATGCAAAATATACACAGTAAACTGGAATGGGTAGGCACAAAAGATATGGCCAAAGCTGCAGAAACCATTATTCATTTAAGCATGATTTGGGAAGAAAAAGCCTAAGGATAGCGTTAAAATACGGTTAAATAATTTTAACTGCTTATCAAAACCATATCAGGTCATTATCCAATAATGGGCTTACTTATTAGTAATTCAAAAGTAAATTTCCGCAACACGAAAAGTTTTAATAAAAGATAAGCGATTACCGGCTTTTACTAAACATTCAGGTATTAAAAATTAGACTGCAAATGTTTATACGCCTGCAGTATATTGATATAATTTTTCAAAACTGTTTAATAATAGAAAGATAATTTATAAACAATTCAAAAATAGCTACCTTCATTTTTAAACTAAAATACTATGGAATTATTAAGAAATTTTTGGTGGTTGATACCCATATTTCTGCTCATTGGCGGAGGGTTATTTACTATTAACCAGGGCACAATTGGAGTGGTTACCCGTTTAGGAAAATACCACAGCATAAAGTTGCCCGGATTAAACTTTAAAGTCCCGTTTTTAGATCAATTGTACAAAAGGGTAAGTATTCAAAACCGTTCGGTAGAACTGGAGTTTCAGGCCGTTACTGTTGATCAGGCAAATGTTTATTTTAAATCAATGTTACTCTATTCGGTATTAAATATTGAGGAAGAAACGATTAAGAATGTTGCCTTTAAATTTATCAGCGAAAAAGACCTGATGCAAGCATTGATACGCACCGTAGAGGGAAGTATCCGCTCTTTTGTATCTACAAAAAAGCAAGCCGAAGTATTAAATGTACGCCGCGATATTGTTGAAAACGTAAAAGAACAGGTTGATCTTCAATTGGAAAGTTGGGGCTATCATTTGCAGGATCTGCAAATAAACGATATCACTTTTGATGAAGCCATCATTACCAGTATGAGTAAAGTAGTTGCAAGTAATAACCTTAAAGCCGCTGCCGAAAATGAAGGTCAGGCCTTATTGATCACCAAAACAAAAGCTGCCGAAGCAGAAGGTAACGCAATAAGAATTGCTGCCGAAGCAGAAAGACAAGCCGCACAATTGCGCGGACAAGGGGTTGCACTTTTCCGCGAAGAAGTAGCCCGTGGTATGAGCCAGGCTGCAACCGAAATGAAGCAGGCTAACCTCGATACCAATGTAATTTTATTCAGCATGTGGGTAGAAGCCATTAAAAACTTTGCAGAATATGGTAAGGGCAATGTAATATTTTTGGATGGCAGCAGCGACGGAATGGAAAAAACAATGCG
>JAYTHI010000342.1:0-2610 GCA_043732685.1 Ferruginibacter sp.
TACGCTATTGTACCAATATTATTTTTACATTTTTTTTAAATAATTAATATTATACTGTAAACTTTCAAATGGAGTGCCCGTATATTCCTCCTGTTCAATAAAGAAATATTTCATTCCGGCCTTTTTTGAAGCGGCAAACATTTTTCTGATATCCAGTCCCCCTTTACCAAATTCGGTACTTTGTTTTTTGACCATGTCCATATCTTTTAAATGCCACAATGGAAAACGACCGGGATATTTATTAAAATATTCCAGGGGATCATTTCCGGTTACGATAACCCATCCTAAATCCATTTCGAGGTTTACAAATTCGGGATTGGTTTTTTCTACCAGAACATCATATAAAATCTTACCGTCTACTTTTTCAAATTCAAAATCGTGGTTGTGATAACCAAAATTTAAATTAGATTTTTTACATGCTTCACCGGCTTTATTAAATGACTCCGCAACGCGCTGGTAATTATCAACTGTTTGACCCTTGGTTGGCATTGAGGATACTATGAGGTATTGCTGTCCGGCTTCTCCTGCCTCATCAATAGTTTTTTGCCATTGATCATCAAAATGTACATGACCACTCCGCAAATTCATCCCGAGATCCCTGGTTATTTTTTTAATTTCTTTAGGCTTAAGCCCGTAATAATTTCCTTTATCGCTACCGGAAGATTCAATTTCCTTGTAACCGAGGCTGGCTAATTTTTTTAAGGTGCCAATATTATCGGCCAGCATTTCTTTTCGAACTGTGTACAGCTGCACCCCCACATGGTTGGTTGGCATCAAATTTAAGTTGTTAAAAAGTTTAGGCATCAAAAGGGAACCTGCAACCATGGTGCCCGATTTTTTTATAAAGTCGCGTCTCGAATTCATAAATTATATATTTAATTTTTGGAATGATACTGATAAAAATAGTTACTTATTTTTTTGCAACAGGCTGCATAATTGAATTACTTATAAAGGCAATTTGTTTACTATCCGGCGACCAGGACGGAGTATTGATAGATCCTTGTCCGCCATAAACATAAGCCAGTACTTTTGGCTTTCCTCCGGTAACCGGTAAATAACGGATGTATACATGTTTATACGGCGGGTGCATGCCAGGCACCACCTCGTCTTTTAAAAAAGATAAAAATACCATGCCTTTCCCATCGGGCGAAATATGGGCAAACCAATTATTGTACTCATCTGTGGTAACCTGCTCCTGTTCGCTACCATCCGGTTTCATACGCCAAATTTGCATTAAGCCGGAACGTACGGAATTAAAATAAATATATTTCCCATCAGGCGAATATTCAGGTCCATCGTCCAATCCCTTTACATCAGTAAGTTTAACTTCTGCACCACCTTCAGCAGGCACTTTATATACATCGTACTCACCATTTCTTTCAGCACAATAAACAATAGTTTTTCCATCAGGCGACCATCCATGAAGGTAGGATGGCCCTTTTGGCGTAATTTGTTTAGGCATACCACCAGTAATTGGAACGGTATAAATTATAGAGCCGCCCAGATCTTTAACCGTACTGCTTAAGCCCAACATTTTACCATCAAAAGAAATTACATGATCGTTATTATTAGATTTTACAGACCCTGTATTGATCAGTTTTGGAATCCTGGTTTTTAAATTGAAATTATACATTAAACCATCACTACCATTAAAAATTAAACTTTTTCCATCAATATTAAAATTGGGTGCCTGAATGGAATAAGGTACTTTATAAATTACTTCACGGTTACCACTTGCTACATCCATCAATTCTAAATTACTACCCAGGGTCATTTGAGTACGGTTATCGGCATCACCTTTAAAAGGTACGGTTATACGCACATCTTTAAAAATGCCGGTTTCAACTACATCACTATTGTGAGAACCAACAAATAAACCTACATAAACTTCATCTCCTAAATCAAGATCGGCAACCTGTTCGGTAACAAAAGGCTCACCGTATACAGCAACACGCATGGTGTAAATTCCACCTTTTCTTTCCAATTGTATAATATTTGCTTTGGTTATTGTAGCTTTAATCTCTTCTGTAACAGCCCCGGCTGTTCTTCTAAATTGTAAAGAAGTTAGTCCGTCTCCATGCTCAACAGCATTTATATGTGGCGAGTTTCCATCGAGTGATTTGCGTACCATCCATCCTACTTTACGATGATAGGTTACCCAATTGCCTAAAAATTCTGCTTTGGTATAAAGAATAAAATCTCCCTTCATTTTTTTCCACACATAATGAAACTCATCGTGATCGGCCCAAACATTTTCGCCGGCACCGGAAATAACATACTGATTGGTTGCAGCAATATAGGTAGCAGCACCGGGCTTTACATTTTTTCCAATATCGCCATGCCCTTCAAATATCCCTACTTTTTGTTGGGCATTTAATGATAAACTAAGTAAAGAAAAAGAAAGTAAAACTAAACTGATTTTTTTCATATGCTGTTTTTAGTTAAAGGTGAATTGTACAATCCTGTTTAAATTCTAAAGGAAATTTAAAATTTATGCTGCGTAAAACTATTCAAAAGAAAAACAATTTAGTCTTTAATCACTACATCAACACTACATCACTTTAATAAATAAATATTGAATTTTAAGGGGTTACTACATCAGCACTACAG
>JAYTHI010000343.1:0-23530 GCA_043732685.1 Ferruginibacter sp.
AGGTTATAATAATTAGCTACGGCAATGCGCTGGTCACCGGTACCTGCATATATAATGGTACCGGTTCCAATAACCGGTAAACTTCCTGCAATTGTATACTTACCGGTAATTGTTAAAGAGGAGGGTAATATTTTGGGGGCCGTACCCATTAAGGCTAAATTTCCATATTGTAGTCCAACCAATTTTTGCATATTATAACTGCTTGCGTAACTAAAAGAACTGGTAGGGTCAAATGCTGCAATGCCAGTATAAATTACCGAATCGTATACATTAAGACTCGAACTTGGGGCGAGGGTTAGCGTCATACCAGTACCAACCGTTAATTGATAAACACTTATATTGGAGCCGGAATTTATGGTGGGAAGTGTTCCCGATGTCGAATTAATTACCGCTATTTCTGTTGATGCACTTGGGTAACCTACTGCATTATAGCCAGTCCAGTTAGCTGCATTTTTCCAATCGGTATTGCCACCCAATCCGGTCCAGTTAAAGGTTATATTAATTAATGGATTGTAAATATTTGTTCCGTCACTTGCAATAAATAAGGGCTTATTGATATTGGCCATTGTTAAGCCTGACTTACCTAAAACCGGAACTGCATTGCTTCCTGTTGCTGGATTAGGCAGTAGAGCCAAACCGTATTGTGCATTGCCTCCATCGGTTAATCGTAAAGTTGAAAAACTATCAACCGATCCGATATTCGCTGCTGTAACGGTAATATTTATAGTTTCGGCACCAGCACCCAAGGTGAAATTTCCGGTACCAACAAACCAATTGGTACTTGATCTTTTATCAAGTGTAACGCCATTATCAGTAAAAGTTGGACTAATATTAACTACGCCTCCAAGGGCAGTATGGTTTACATATAGCATACCCGCTGTACCGGCACCTAAATTTGAATTTGAAAAATATACATTTAATGAACGGTCATTTGCTCCGCTGCCAAAAGGAAAGCGACCGGCGTTGGTTGAAGTTACCGGTAAGCCGGATATTGGAAAATATTTTCCAATAACTCCGGTAGTAATATACCCATTGGTATAATTGATCTGGTTGTTTAAGGTAGTATTTGTTAAGGAAAGCGTGTCTGAACCAAGGGCTAAATTTCCATTCAGCAGGTATAAAGTACCGGTAATGGTACGACTGCTGATTGCAGCCGGAAAACTAATACCCAGGCTATTATTTATCACCAGATTTGTTGGACCATTGCTTATAGGAAATTCTGTATTGGTGGCATTTTGAGGTATTGAACCAGCATATTGAAGTGTACTATTTCCGTAATAATTTACAGCAGCAGTGGCATCAGCTGCAGTTAATAAACCTGACATTACTAAACTAGCAGAACCAATAGCATTTCCATAAACCTTAAGCTTAGTTCCACTTGTTAAAGTAACGCCTGATAAGGAATTGGTATTGCTGATATTTACATTACAACGGCCTGCCGCAGGGGCTAACCAGGCACCTGATAAATTAACCAATTGGGCTGATGAACCTGAAAAATCAATGGTTAGCTGTGCGGTTGAATTATTGGAAGAGGTAAGCCAGGTACCGGTTTTAGTAACTGCTCCCTGTAGCCCTAAATAGGCAGTTCCATTGGCGCTGGTTCCACCCACACCGTCAATAATACCACCTGTTTGAGAAAAATTTCCGGCAATGGTCAGGGAAGTATTTCCGCCGCCGGATTGCAACATAATATTACCGGCAATCTGGTTGTACGCTCCGGCTGAAATTATTCCGCCGGCATCACCTGCCAAACGAATGTATTTATTGTTTGTATTTATTATTGTAAGGATCCCTGCAATAGAAACTCTGTTACAATAAAGGTCAATATCATTTATTTGTGCAGGGCAGTTCCAGGTAAAATTCGAAAAAATATTAGTGGTTAATCCACCCAAAGTTGCAACGCCCGCGCTAAAACCGTTAACGGTGCAGGTAGCGCCTGTTTGCCAGTTTGATAAAGGAATTGAACTCGTACCTGAGCCATTTGCAGTGTGAAAATAAGTTGAATTATTTGTCCAGTTTATGGCAGTTGCATTGCTGCAATTAAAAACGCCGGTATTATAGGTAATGGCACCGGTAATGGTAGTGCCACCAGTTCCGGCAACATCAACATCTAATTTGGCACCGTTTAAAATAAGGTTGCTATTGATTATTATTTTGCCGCCGGTACCGGCTTGTATGCCAAATATGCCCGTTGATAATGAAAAAGCAGCGGTATTAGATAGCCTTATCGTAAGTGCATCAGCAACATAAATGGAGCCGGAAGTAGTAAACAATAATGGTATGGCAGCACCCAACGATAAAATATTTCCGGGATTATTACTTGCAAAACTTACTTTGAAAGTACCTGAAGAAATACCAATCGCGCCAATGGTTTGGTTGGGTACATTGGTAATATCAATATTGTAACTGGCATCAAATTGAAGTACATCATTTGTTGCCGGCGTATTTCTTGCTGGTGTCCAATTGGCAGCAAATTGAAAATCTCCGGTTGCGCCGCCTATCCAGGTAAAATTTGTTTGGGCAAAGGATAGCAAAGGTTGCAGCAATAGCAGTATAACTGCATAAAATATTTTCCTCATAACGTGATTGTTACATTAAACAGATTCTGTTAAATTGCCTGTTGGCAAGAGGAATTTCTTGAGATAATAAAGTTTAATGCAGCGGATTTAGGTGATAGGTATAAGATTAAGCAGTTTTAAATATTAAACAAACATATATTATTTATTTGAATTCGTTGCGTTTTTTGACGTTGTTTTTACTGTTAGGGAGCATTGTAATACCTAAAAATATAAAAAATATTATGTATAATAAGTTTATAATCAGTATTATTAATTTAAATATTGAGATTATATATTTTAAAAAAAAATTAATAAATACTGACCGTCTCGGCGGGGTTTCCACAGTAAACTTTGTGAATTATATTGTTGTAACCGTGGAACCCCGACGCAGGAAAAGCACGTTGAAAATTAGTGACTGAGGGGTACCTATAAAAAAAAGATGCTTAAAAGTTAACCCGATATTACAACTGTTGTATTTTACCAACAAAAATTATAGACTGACTCGGCGGGGTTTCCACAGTAAACTTTATGAATTATATTGTTGTAACCGTGGAACCCCGACGCAGGAAAAGTACTTTGAAAATTCGAGGCTGAGGGTTACTAATAAAAAAAGATCCTTAAAAGTTAACCCACTTTTATAACGTCGGGGTTTCTCGAAAGAGTATTAAATTTTAAAGCGCATGCCGAGAAAACCCCGCCGGGACAATGAAAAAACGACGCAGGAAGAGCACGTTGAAAATTAGTGGCTGAGGATTACTAATAAAAAAACTATCCCTAAAAGTTAACCCGATATTACAACTATTGCATTTTATACAATTTGAATTAATTTTTGCTCCAAATTAGCCTAGTTACCTGACCAATGCACCTGCCTGCAAAAAACCTCGGTTGAAATAAAATGAAACCATTTTGTACCTATTTTATCCATTTCCCGACAACCAATGAGAAAGCCCTTGAAAATTAATCCAAAGGCTATCTCATTGATACCTTAATCAATGAATCTGTTTATAAAAAAGTGCTGGATTCTGTACCCATAATTCCAATTATATTAATCAGGACCAGATTATTTTTTAATCGTCTTGGTATTCACTTTTTTGCCGGCAGCTAATTTTACAGTCTTAATAGACATAGCATTCGCTGAAGTAGAAACGGATTTTCCTGCAACTCCAACTAACTTACCTGCACTTCCTGCTTTTTTACCTGCACTTGCTGCTTTTGATGGTGAAACGGTCTTTCCCGCACCCCCAACTAATTTTCCTGCAGTTCCTACTAACTTACCGGCACTTGCTGCTTTTGATGTTGAAACGGTTTTACCCGCACCCCCAACTAATTTACCAGCACTTCCTACTAACTTACTTGCACTCGCTGCTTTTGATGTTGAAACGGTTTTACCTGCACCCCCAACTAATTTACCAGCACTTCCTACTAACTTACTTGCACTTGCTGCTTTTGATGTTGAAACGGTTTTACCGGCACTTCCTACTAATTTACCTGCACTTGCTGCTTTTGATGATAAAACGGTTTTTCCTGCAACCCCAACTAACTTGCCTGCACTTGCCGCTTTTTTCCCGGTACTTCCTATTAATTTAACTACACTTGGTGCTTTTAATGTAGATAAGGTTTTACCCGCAGTTCCGGAATGACCACCTGAATTTCCTGCAGCAACAGCTGATTTTTTAGATTTACTTTTTATGGATACCGCGATTGCTTTTACCGCAGTTGGAGCTTTCTTACTTTTTATTGATGTTTCCTTACCGGCACTTCCGCCTTTGCCGCCTGAGTGTCCTGCTGCTTTTTTTGTAACGGCAACTACTACTTTTTTACTGATTTTAATTTGCTTTTTCATTTTGGTTTGTTTTTTGGTTATTTCTTTGAGGAGCGTTTTTTTTGCTTTCGTTAGTCCCAACAGGCTTTCTTCAAGCTTATCCATATCTAATCCAATCGGACTTTTATTTTCATTAAAAAAATCTTCCGAAATTATGGCATACGATTCATCACAATAGGCATCCCAAAAGGCCCAGGTCATTTTTTTTATTTTACCCCAACTAACGCAGGTTACGTAAACTTTATCATAGGCTACTACATTAACAGCATGCCCACCAAAAGATCCGGGGGCGTTATCACCTTGCACTACCTCCCAAACTTCTTGCCCTTTAATGGTTGCGGGTAAATTTAAGCCAACATAAATTCCACCAAAAAGATATACTGCGGCGCGCAGGAGTGCGTGACTTTTATAATTTATAGTAGCGTAAAATTTTATTTTGTGATCGCCTACTCCATTCTTTCGCCAATATTTTAGTGCCGCTGAAATATAAACCGGATTATCATTTTTACCGCTAACCGGATCGTAACCTGATAGAGCGGTAAAGGTTTTTATAACCGCATTGTTATGAATGATATGTTCTTTAGTAGCATTTGCTGACCAGCATTCTATCATGTGTCCGGCAGCAGCACAGGTGCAGTCATTTAATGTCCAATTATTCATCATCCCCCAAGGACTTGTTTTTTTTATGGTCCAGTTAATCGATAAGGGAATTTTTCCAACTTTATGAAGATCAAAATAATTAGAAAAATTAAAATCGCGGGGGTCATTTTTTGCAGGTAGCTTTCCTGGCTTTCCTACAAATGGAGCTAACTTTATTTTTGTCATAAACTAAGTGAATTGAACAATCTATAAATTATAAACTTTAAATTTCTTAGGTCTAATTCATTTATACCATCATAATTTATTGATTTGCAATATACTGTATTTATTTACAATACGAATTAACAAAAATAAATTAAGTGAAATAATAAACTATAATTTATTCTTACAGAAATTTAATGCCTGTTTAAATTGTGTTTAATAAAAGGTCGGGCAAGAAATATTTTTGCAATTAAACCATCAAATTCAGACATAAAAAAAACGGTCATTTTCAGATAACCGTTTTGAATAAATAATTTATAACCAGCTATTAATTCCCTAATTCCAATACCACTGTTTTATAGGATCCTAAAGTAAAATCTTTGAGGTCGGTTTTAATTTTTGTAAGTACATCTGTTGCTGAGCTAAAGCCATTAGTACGTTCGGCAAATTTATTAAATACAATTTGCTTATCCGTTTTAGACGTGTTCATAACTACCATAACGGTTTGTTTGGCATCATACCTAAAGTAAGTGTACACGCCATCTTCAGGCACATACTGCATCATTTTACCGTAGGCTATGGCAGCGCTGTTTTTTCTAAAATTTGCCAGTGCGTAAACCTGCCGCCAAATTTCATAGTCCTTTACTGTTCTGCCACTGAGTTCAAATTTATTTAATTTATCACCGGGAAAACCACCGGGGAAATCGAGCCGTACGTAACCATCATTGGGATTGGTAGTACCGGTTGTTGCCAGCTCGTCTCCATAATAAATTTCAGGAATACCCCGGCAGGTGAATAACCAGCACAAGGCAGATTTATATTTATCCATATCCTCCTTTACAAAACTATAAAAGCGCGTCATATCATGGTTATCTAAAAAGATAACATTACGCATCGGATCTTTATACACAAAATCCTGGGCAAGGGTGGTGTATAAATTATTTACCCCATCGCTCCAGCCAAAATCTTTTGTCATCGCATCCTGGATACCCCATAAAGTTTGAAAATCGGTAGCCGCGGGTAAATTACTTTTAAAAGGAATATTGTAATTATTCTGCACCAGATAACTTTGGTTTGGTACGCCATGCACCCATGTCTCACCAAACATGGTAATCTGCGGAAAGTCGTCCATCAATGCTTTATTGCATCGGTTCATAAATTCCAGATCGTTATAGGCATAAGTATCAATTCTCCAGCCGTCAATTGCAAATTCTTCCACCGTCCACAGCGCGTGCTGAATTAAAAAATTGGCTACAAATTCATTACTTTCATTAAGGTCGGGCATCTGTGTGGTAAACCAGCCATCGGTCATTTTCTTTTTATCAATAGCTGCAGCATAAGGGTCAAAAACAGTTTGGTCTTTAAAATTACTATTGGTATAAGTAGGCCATTGATGCACCCAATCTTTTAGCGGCATATCCTGAATGGTAAAATGATATAGACCAACATGGTTGTACACCGCATCCTGTATAATTTTCATTCCACGGGCATGGGTAGAATCTATCAATTGGTGGTAGGCTTTTTCTCCTCCTAACCTGGCATCAATTTTATAATGATCGGTAAAAGCATACCCGTGTTCGGTACGGTCCGGCATATCATTTTGTAAAACCGGGGTTAACCATAAGGTAGTTACACCCAATTGCTGCAAGTAATCCAGGTGATTGGTTATGCCTTGTAAGTCTCCCCCATGGCGATTATAAACCGTATCTCTATTTAATGATTGATCCCGCATACCAGGTACCTTATCATTCGATGGATCGCCATTACTGAAACGATCGGGCATTATGAGGTAGATAAAATCACCGGCATTTATTCCTTGTGCAAAAGTTCTGCCCTTGCCTTCGCGCCTGGCTTTTAACTCATATTGAAGGAGATTATTTTTTAAAAATGGAAAATTAAATTTACCCGGTTTTGCAGAAGGTTCAATTACCAGATCAAGAAATATATAATTACTGTTTTCAACTTTAATTATTTTGATCAGGTTAACCCCTGTAGCTAATTTAATACCGGCAGGTCCTATTTTTATCATAGAAACACTATCCGCAATTTTATCACCATGCACCATTATTTGAAGTTTGTTCCACTTCATGCCTGTAAACCAGTTGGTAGGATAACACTGGTATTTATTCTGACTAATACCTGCCATTACCAGGCAGGTAAATAATATTATCAGGGGAACTTTTTTCATACAATTTATATATTCAAAGGGTGAAAATAGACAACACAATTTATTTTATAATTTAATAATATTTAATGGCGGTAAATATTTGTTTGCCTTAAGGGCTAATTAATAATTATTGAATTCAGCATATCTGGTACTTTTTACGGTACATAATGATTTGTAAAAAATACCGATCGGTATAAAATATCAGGATATGTTATTTCTATAAATTCTATTGATAAAAAATATTCAATTTAAAGCAATTATTTCACTTTTATTCTTAACGTTAATAAAGCAGCAACAATCATTAATGCACCTCCAAGCACGATAGTAAATATGGCATTGCCATGAAAAATATGCTTTGTAAAAAAGCCCAGTAAAGTGGCTGCCAATATTTGCGGTATCACAATAAAAAAATTAAAGATACCCATATAAACCCCCATCTTATGACTGGGTAAGGCGGCTGTTAACATTGAATAAGGCATAGATAAAATACTTGTCCACGCTAAACCCAGCCCTACCATACTTAGTACCAGCAAATTTTTATCTTTGATAAAATAAAAAGATATTAATCCAATACCACCGGCCACCAGGCAAATTAAATGCGTATTCGGGCGACCGGTTTTTTTTGCAAGTACGGGAAGTAAAAAGGCAAATAAGGTGGAAAAGACGCTATAAACTCCAAAAAGTACCCCCACCCAGTTGCTTATTTCGTTGTAGGCAACCGAACTGGTATCGATGGTATTTGCGAGGTGTTGTGCCAATGCCGGCACAGCATATATCCACATAGAAAATAAGGCGAACCAGGTAAAGAATTGAACCATCGCCAATTGCTTCATGGTATCAGGCATAAGGTAAAGATCATTCACTACCTCAACCAATCCGTTTTTCTTTTTACTGCTCCAAAAACTTCCGGCCAACAATTGAATTAACCCAAAAATGGTTATGCCCAGCGTTAAAACATAAAGTTCCTTTTCTAAGGGAATATTGAAATTTATTACATTGTAGTAATATAAAAAACAGGTTAATATTACTCCGGTGATCAACCAAATTAATCCTTTTTGGTAAAACGATTTAACCGGCGTGGCAATAATAGAATGGTCAGTTTGCTGGCTTTCAACAGAATCAAAACTTTTTAATTCTTCCGGTGAATATTCTTTTGTGGTAAAGACGGTGTAGGCTACGGATAAAAAGAATACTGCCGCCCCAATGTAAAAAGATATTTTAACCGAATTGGGCAACATGCCTTTTGCGGCCACATTAGAGATGCCGCATTTGGTTAATAAATAGGGCAATGTGGAAGATATCACGGCGCCAATACCTATAAAGAAACTCTGCATGGCAAAGCCTGTTGTACGTTGTTCATCAGGCAACATATCACCTACAAAAGCACGGAAAGGTTCCATCGAAATATTGATGCTGGCATCCAATAGCCACAACATAATGGCAGCCATCCATAAGGCATAAACATTCGGGAAAAATATCAACGCTATGGAGGCAAGTATGGCACCAATTAAAAAAAATGGCCGCCGCCTCCCCCATTTCGGGCTCCAGGTTTTATCACTTAAATGACCAATGATCGGCTGCATAATTAGTCCGGTAATAGGTGCTGCAATCCATAAAATTGGAATAGCATCAATGTTGGCGCCAAGGGATTGAAATATTCTGCTAACGTTGGCATTTTGCAAACCAAAACCAAATTGAATGCCCATAAAACCGACACTCATGTTAACAATTTGCCTGACGGTAAGCAGGGGCTTTTTGGCCATAATTAATTGGGACATAGCAATCGTTTAAATATTTTATGTGTATAATGTACACATCTTATTCAGGACAGAAAAAAAACATTCCGGTTTAACAGAATGTTTAAAAAACTTTATCAAATTAAATAACAAATCCATCGCTTAGAATAGCCCCTTTTTTGAGCACTACAATGCCATTTTTTACAGTGTACAAGGCATGGTCGGTATCTGCAAGATGGTTACCGCCGTTAATGCGTACATCATTTCCAATGCGGCAATTTTTATCAACGATGGTATTTTTAATATAACTTCTGTCACCAATACCTAGCTGGGGTATACCCTTCTCTTTATTTAAGGCAATTTCATTAATGGTTTCATAATAATCGTTACCCATAATATAACAACTAACAATGGTAGAACCATGCCCAATGCGGCTTCTAACGCCTATTACACTATTTTCGATGCGGCTTGCGTTAATGATACTGCCTTCCGCAATAATTGTTTTTTCTAAAGTAGTACCACTTATTTTGGCCGGTGGTAACATACGGGCGCGACTATAAACAACTTTCTGGTTGTCGAATAAATTAAAGGGCGGTAAATCTAAGGTGAGGGAAAGATTGGCTTCAAAAAAAGAATAAATATTTCCAATATCTGTCCAGTATCCTTCGTATTGATAACTCAATACTTTGTGGGTATCTATTGCATTCGGAAGGATTTCTTTGCCAAAATCAGTTGCTTCTACTTTATCTTTTTCCAGCAGGTCAAACAATAGTTTTCTATTAAAAACATATATACCCATCGAGGCTAAATAATTTCTACCCTGTGCTTTCATTTCTGCTCCGGTATCGCTTACCCATTCCGGTAATAATTCAGCCGAAGGCTTTTCTATAAAGCTGGTAATAACGTTTTCTTTATTTGCTTTTAAAATACCAAATTCCGGCGCTTCTCTATCGCCAACAGGTATAGTTGCAATAGAAATATCGGCACCGCTGGCAACATGGTTGTCAATCATTTCTTCAAAATCCATCTGGTATAACTGATCGCCGCTAAGGATCAGCACGTATTCAAAATCGTATCCGTTAATATGACGCAGACTTTGACGAACCGCATCTGCTGTACCCTGAAACCAGGTAGAATTGTCCGGGGTTTGTTCTGCCGCAATAATATCAACAAAACCCTTACTGAACATGCTGAACTGGTAAGTGTTCTTAATGTGCTTGTTGAGCGAAGCAGAGTTAAATTGCGTAAGTACCAAAATTCTGTTGAGGTTACTGTTGATGCAATTTGAAATTGGAATATCCACCAACCGGTATTTACCCGCAATTGGCACTGCTGGCTTACTTCTGCTGGCAGTGAGCGGATATAATCTTGATCCTGCTCCTCCTCCTAAAACAATTGAAATTACTGATTTACTATCCATGGCTTGCTTGGTTAATTGATTTATAAATAAAGTAATCCGCGTTTAAATATATTAAATATCTAATAAAAATTATTGTAAACTATTATATAAATTTATATATGCTCCTGCACTTTTTTGCCAGCTATTATTTATTTGCATAATGGTTGTCCTTATTTTTTGCAAACGTTTGGTTTGCCTGTACAATTCAAGTGCCCTATAAATGGCATAAGTAATATCGCCTACCGATGCATCATTAAATACAATACCGTAACCATCAGGCTCACCATAATCTTTTACAGTATCCCGCAAACCTCCGGTGTTGCGTACAATGGGGATGGTACCATAACGCATGGCATACATTTGGTTTAATCCGCAAGGTTCTACCCTGCTTGGCATTAATAAAAAATCGGCCCCGGCATACATCTGGTGACTTAATTTTTCGTTGTAACCTATTTTGCTGTTATAGTAACCCATCAGTGGTTCCTTCATGTTCTCCAGTTGCTGTTCAACCGCAGGATCGCCACTACCTAAAATTAAAAAATTCATAGTGCCCTGCATATGGTACACGGCATCATAAATAACCTGTGGTAAAAGATCTGCTGCCTTTTCGTACACCAGTCTGCCTATAAAAACGATCAATGGCTTTTCAATATCAAGATTATACAAATCGCACAATACTTTTTTACTTGCAGCCTTTCCCTCCTTTAAAGTGTCAACACTAAAATTCTGGTCGATATAACTGTCTATCGCAGGGTCCCAAACAGCATCATCAATACCATTTAATATGCCGCTGCATTTACCTTTTTCATATTCAAACAAGTTCTCCAGGCCGTTGGCATCCCGGCGCATTTCCTGTAAATAACTTTCGCTTACGGTGGTAACCTTAAGTACACATTTAACAGCACTTGCCAAAGGATTTATATTTTTTTGCCAGTCGAGTTTACCCCATTCCCAAGAATTATAAGCGGGTAAATAATTGGCTTTATCCCAACTCATCCAACCCTGGTATTGTGCATTGTGTATGGTAAGAACGGTTGCAATATTTTTAAGGTGCTGGTAAGCAAAACAATGTTGCATCATAAAAGGAACAAGCCCGGCCTGGTGATCGTGTACATGAATAATTTGCGGATGGTGGTTCCATTTGCTGATCCAATCTACTACGGCTATTTGAAATGCAGTAAACCTTTCGGTGTCATCAGGATAACCATAAACTTGTTCTCTGTCTAACAATCCATTTATATCAACTAAAAAAAGATCGAATCCGAGCTTATTAGTTTTTTCTTTAATTATGGTATATTCTATCCACTGACCGCCCATCCAGAAAGATCCTTTGTGGGTAATGTCGAAAAGGTTTTCATATAAAAATTTTGTCCGGTACATGGGCATCACCACTTTAGCGATATGCCCCAATTCGTTTTGGTATTTTGGTAAAGCGCCAACTACATCTCCCAGGCCTCCAGCTTTTGCCACCGGATAACATTCTGCACTTACATGTACTATTTCCATAATAATAAAAGTTTATTTAAAATCATTTCAATATAGGATTGTTTTTGCGTTGAACAATCAAAGTAGGAAAAATTCACTTTACATATAATAATATTTATAATATCATTCCGTACCTACTCAAAGAATAATGGATAATTTAATCTTTCCAGTAATTTGCCGATGAACCCTTCCATGCCTGTTTTAAAATAATTTTTTATGCCCTTGGGAAGTTGCTTTACATCAAACCATTCCCCAATGTTTAATAAAGTAATAAAATTTATTAAAATATAGAAGCAATATATTTTAAATTATACTTAACTACAGCTAATAATTTTTTTAAATTACCACAGCTTCAAAATAAGTACAAGTTTGCAAAGCCATTTTATTGAACTTTAAAAAGGATCTCTTTATCCTTTTTATGGTATGCTATATTGTAACAAATTGTTTATTTTTTTGAAATAAGATAAAAACTTATAACTTTCAACATTCTTAATAAAAATTAATCCATTTTAAAATGAGTCAAAAAACTAAATGGTCCCAATTTGGAACATTAATTACCGTATTTTTTTTCTGGGGCTTTGTAGCAGCCAGTAACGATATATTAATTCCTGTATTCAAAAAAGCATTCAATTTATCTCAGGGCGAAAGTCAGTTGGTTTCCGTAGCTTTTTATGTGGCCTATACCGTAGGCTCTATAATTTACTTTTTAATTTCTAAAATTATTAAAGCAGATCTACTAAATAAAATTGGCTATAAAAATGGAATTGCTGTTGGTTTAATTATTTCAGCGATCGGGACTTTATTATTTTATCCCGCAGCAAATAGTGCCTCCTTCACCTTGATGTTAACCGGACTATTTGTTGTTGGTTTAGGATTTTCTTTACAACAAATTGCAGCCAATCCACTTGCAATAGCGATGGGTGATGTTAAAACTGGTTCCCAGCGATTAATTATGGCTGGTGGTATCAATAATTTTGGTACTACTATTGGACCCTTACTGGTTAGTTTCGCCATCTTTGGAAGTGTGGCAGCCAATTCCTCCGTAGCAAGTATTGAAAGTGTAAAAATACCTTACCTGGTATTGGGCGCTGCTTTTTTATTGGTAGCTGTCTTCATTAAATTTTCTTCGGTACCCAATAAAATTGATGCTGAAGATAGTATGGCTGACGAACTGGAACTGGAAGCCACAGGTAAAACAGCCATTCCAGTTATGGCTAAAACTGTTCAAAAATCATCCGCATTTGCTTACCCGCAATTATACCTTGGTATGATCGGTATATTTGTTTACGTGGGGGTGGAAGTTGCTACAGCAAGTAATTTACCAGCCTACATGCAACAACATTTGGGAGTACCTACAGAAAAAGTTGCACCTTACATTTCTTTGTATTGGGCAAGTTTAATGATTGGTCGCTGGACAGGCGCGGTTGGTGCATTTGATGTTAGCATGGGTACAAAAAAAATATTAGGTTTCCTTATGCCTTATATCGCCTTCGCCATCTTTTTATTGGTAAATACCATTGCGCAGCATGATGTTAAGCAATTCTTTGTATACGGTTTTGTTATAGCCATCATGATTGTTGGTGATATTTGCAGCAAAGGAAACCCTGCAAGAATGCTATTGATCTTTGCTGCTTTAGGCATTACCGCTTTGTGTATTGGTATGTTTACAAGCGGTATGGCAAGTGCTTATGCTTTTATTAGTGTGGGACTTTTTTGCAGCACTTTATGGCCTTGTATTTTTACTTTAGCAGTGGCCGGACTTGGTAAAAATACCGGACAAGGAAGCAGCTTATTAATTATGATGATTATGGGCGGAGGTATTATAAGTTTTTTACAAGGGGTTTTAGCAGATCATATTGGCATACAATATAGTTATGTAATGGGCGTAATTTGTTTTGCATACCTTGCTTTCTATGCTATAAAAGCAAAGGCTGTTTTAAAATCGCAGGGGATAGATTATGATGCCTTAAATGCAGAAGGCGGCCATTAAAAACAGGAGATTAGTTACCTGATCTTTACTAAAATAATTTTAAATTAATTATGAACAAACCGTTTGCAATAGGAATAGATGTTGGTGGAACAACCACTAAATTTGGAATAGTTAACAGGCAGGGTGAAATTATAGAACAAGACCGAATACCCAGCAATGCCCACAATATTGTAGAAGATTTTATAGATGATCTTTGCGATAAATTAATGCCCATGGTTTTAAGAGCTGGTGGCATTGAAAAATTTGCAGGTATTGGAATGGGTGCCCCCAATGGAAATTTTTATACCGGCACCATTGAATATGCGCCTAATTTAAAATGGAAAGGCATCATCCCTATTGCAGACCTGATGCATAAAAAATTTGGACTGATAACTAAATTAACCAATGATGCCAATGCGGCCGCTGTTGGTGAAATGATGTACGGTATTACAAAAGATATCAAACATTTCATAACCATCACTTTAGGTACCGGGGTTGGAAGCGGTATTGTAATTGATGGTAAAATCGTACTGGGGCATGATGGTTTTGCCGGCGAATTAGGTCACACTATTATAAGGCATGGCGGAAGAACACATAAAAGTACGGGTGCACATGGTAGTCTGGAAGCTTATGCCTCAGCAACCGGTGTTAGAGAAACCGCTATCGAAATGTTAACAGAACACCCTGAAGTGGAAAGTCTGCTTAGAAATTTTACCATCAACGAACTTACCAGCGAAACAGTGTACGACTGCGCCATGCAAGGCGATACTATTGCCAACAGAATCTTTGAATTTACAGGACAAATTTTGGGAGAATCATTGGCTAATTTTATCATGTTCTCCAGCCCTGAAGCTATCGTTTTATTTGGCGGATTAACAAAGGCTGGTCCGCTTTTATTAAACCCCACCCGAAAGGCAATGGAAGCTAATTTATTACCCATATTTCAAAACAAAGTGAAGCTGTTATTTAGTGAATTAAAAGAAGCAGATGCAGCCATACTTGGTGCAAGCGCTTTGGTATGGGATATAAAAGAATAAATTGTCTGTACTGTAGGTTTGTTAATAGCCATCTTAAGCAGGGTAGAAAATAAAATAATTAAAACAATAATGACCTGTACCAGACAGGTCATTTTATTTTATTGAAAGGTATATTTTTAGAAAAATTGCCCGACAGTAAATCAATAATTAAAATTGGTTTGCTTACTTTCGCGTAATTTTTATAATGCCATAAACTTTTATAAATGATGAATTTAAAAGAAATAAGCAAAAAAATAATAAGCGGTGATTTTAGCAGTTTACTTTCCTTTAGCAGCGACAAAAAAAATGTACATCCATCAGAAATTGCCAGAATGTTGGTGGCGGTACCGCCTGATGCGGCAATAAACGCTTTTCAATCTTTACCAGCCAATTCTCAAATAAAAGCCTTTCCTTATTTTGATATTTTTTTGCAAAAGGAAATTATTAAAAATGTTTCCAAACAAAAGGCTTCCCTTCTCTTAAATGACCTTAGTTCTGACGATCGCATAGCATTCTATGCTTACCTGAAGGGTTTGGAAAGATCGTCCTTGCTGGATCTTCTGAACGAGAAAAATAAAGATGCTGTTCACGATATTTTGGGTTATCCGGAAAATAGTGTAGCCAGGTTGATCAATACAGATTTTGCCACCATTGATACTGAACTTACAGTTGGACAGGCAATAGATCATTTAAGAAAAAATCAACGGGATACGGAAACAGCAAATGTTATTTACATAATTAATAAAGAAGGTAAATTAGTAGATGACATTCCCGTACGCAGATTTATTTTAAATGATCCGGATAAAAAAGTTGCTTCTTTATTGGATGGTTATTGCGTTACCTTAAAAATGACAGATAGTAAAGAAGATGCAGTAGCAAAATTTAAAGAATATGATCGGGTTGTTTTACCTGTTGTGAATGATGAAAAAGTACTTTTGGGTGTTTTAACAGTTGATGATGTACTGGATGCGGCAGAACAAAGGGATACTAAAGAAATACAGAATTTTGGAGGTGTTGAAGGACTGGATTATCCTTATGTAAAGACCAGTTTTTTTTCGCTTATTCAAAAAAGGGCCAGTTGGTTAATTGTACTTTTTTTAGGCGAAATGTTAACTGCAACCGCAATGACACATTTTAATGAAGAAATTAATAAGGCAACCGTATTGGTACTATTTTTACCCCTTATCATATCAAGCGGCGGTAACAGTGGTTCTCAGGCTGCTACATTAATTATACGTGCCATGGCCTTAAAAGAATTAACTATTAAAGATTGGTGGTTTGTAATGCGCCGCGAAATTTTATCCGGCTTAACACTTGGGCTGATTTTAGGAATTATTGGCTTTGTAAGAATAACCATTTGGCAGGAGTTGCATATTTTTAATTATGGCCAATACTGGCTTTTATTAGCGGTATGTATTTTCTTTTCTTTGATTGGTGTGGTTATGTGGGGAACTTTAAGCGGTTCTATGATACCGATTGTATTAAAAAAGTTTAAACTCGATCCTGCAACTTCATCTGCCCCTTTAGTTGCAACCCTGGTGGATGTTACCGGACTAATTATATATTTTACGATTGCTGCTATTTTATTGAGAGGTACCTTGCTTTAAATTATTAAAAAAACAATCAACTTATTAAGGAGTTGTGGTAGTTGTAGTATAGTGCTATTAATAAAGGAATCCATTATTATTGACATTTTAAACCCCTTATTTTCTTCAGTATGAAAAAAATAACTGTACTAATTTTATTTCTAAATATATCCCTTTGTTCTTTTGCGCAACAATATGCAGACAGCAATAAAAATTGGACCTATCATTTTCAATTAACCGCCATTAATCAATCCCACCTTGCTTTTAATGCAAAATACGCGGGTGATAATAGTTTGTTTAATACTGCAGAATCTGAAAAACTTTCTTTAACCACTACCCTATTTTTAGGGAGAAAATTATGGAAGAATGGCAGCTTTTATTTAAACCCTGAAATTACCGGTGGTGCTGGTTTAAGCGGGGCCAAAGGTGTTGCCGGTTTTACCAATGGCGAAACTTTTAGAATTGGAAGCACAGAACCAAAATTTTATTTAGCCCGAATTTATTTTCGTCAATACATTCCCTTAAAAAACACAGGGTACACAAAAGTAGAAAGCGGTCCAAATCAATTGGAAGAAACTATTCCCACTTCAAGAATTACCCTAACAGCAGGTAAACTTTCTTTATCAGATTATTTTGATCTCAATAGCTATAGTCATGATCCCCGCGGTCAATTTTTAAACTGGTCATTAATGAGCAATGGCGCCTGGGATTATCCTGCAGATACCCGTGGATATACCCAGGGCTTTGTAGCAGAATTAGTGAAGCCCGGTGTGGCCATAAGATTTTCGTCTGTGTTAATGCCAAGAAAAGCAAATGGTTTACAGATGGATTACAAGTTTACAAAGGCACATTCTGAAACAATAGAAATTGAAAAAAACTGGAAGCTGAAAAGACCGGGTGCCATCAGGCTTTTAGCCTTTCGCTCCGTATCACAGGCGCCCACCTACAGCACAACCTTAGCACAGGTTGCAGTTGGAAATTACAGCAGCGTAAAAGAATATACAGGCGAGCAGGAATGGAAAATTTATGGCGGTGTAAAATATGGCTTTGCAATAAATACCGAACAGGAGTTGACAGACAATACAGGTGCATTTTTAAAAGCCAGTTGGAATGATGGGAAAACAGCTACCTGGGCTTTTACAGAAATTGACCACAGCATAAGTTTTGGTGTAAATATAAAAGGTAAAAACTGGAAAAGAGCTAATGATATTATTGGTATAGCACAGGTAATTAATGGTATTTCTGCAGAACACCGTGCATTTTTAAAGGCCGGATATTATGGTTTTATTATTGGTGACGGACAACTGAATTATGGATCGGAAAGTATCACTGAATTTTATTACAAAGCGAAAATTACAAGCTCCTTTTTTCTATCTTTTGATTACCAATTTGTAAATAACCCGGCATATAATAAAGACAGAGGACCGGTAAATGTTTTTGCCTTTAGAGGGCATTTAGAATTTTAAAAAGTATAAAAATTTAAAGTAGTAGTTTATTTGTAAAAGACAGGGAAGAGGGAAGACCTCAACCAATTAATTATTAGTTTTATTCCTGGTATTCCCACCCATTTTTTTTATAAGTAGCTAAGTTTTTTTTAGGAATTTTAAATTCGTTTATTAAACAGGAATTTACATAAAAAGGGCAAAATTTTTAAACCGTTTTAAAAATTATCAAAGTCAATTGTTATGACAAAGGAATAATTTTAAAGGTAGGCGGTTTCAAAGAAACTTGTATACCATCAAAATTACCCATTCCCTTACCTGATTCTGCTAACATTTACAAATCCCTATTTTAAATATTTTTAAAATAAAAATTACCCTGCAAAACAATAGGTACAACCATGTTCCTGCGCCCGGCCAACAGCCCAAACGCCCGATGGTACTACCTGGATACCGGGAAGTAAACCTGCCAGCCAATCTTTTTTAATTTCTTCAGCCGGCTTATTAAGCTTTTGTGCAACTACAGTCGAAAATACCGTTATTGCCATATCGCAAACACAAAACAATACTCCATCTTTTTGTAATTCATTTATGCCGATATCAACAGGACCAATACCCGGAATGGCAAAATCGCCTTTAGCCGGCATCCAGAAAGGGTTTCGAAGTGCGTCCGTTTTTGTTTTAGGATCTTCAGCCTTAAACAGTTCTCCCATTTTATATTTTTCCCACAAACGATTCTCAAACGCATACCCAATTGACTGGTGCCGTAAAACAACTACCACCGAGCTGTCTTTAAAAGCAGTTCCGGTTTTTAAATTTGTTAATAAAAAAACACGTGGCCATGCAAACGGAAATATTCCATTCGGTCGGGTAGTATCAAATATAATTTTATGTTTACCGGTAACTTTTTTAAACCATTGATCCGGATCGTCGGGATTTTGAGCGGCATTAATTAAGGAATTATGTGCCGCCTTTAATTGTAAGGGTGCTGCAAAAGTAGATAAACCAAGAGCTGTAGCTGCTGAACCAATTAATGCTAAAAAGTTGCGGCGCTGCGATTTAAAATCTTTTTGATTTTTTTCCATGATAATTATTTTTTTTTAAAAAATATAATGGTAAAGTACAAATTGAAAAGTAAATATGCAAGAACTTATATAACATTTATGCAGTATTAAATATAAGGAACTCGGGCATTGGATAATAATGAATTAGGTTATTTTTTATTAAAATCTTCCTTGCCAAATCAAATAAATCTAACGAATTTATTATTCGGCTGTAATCCTTTTTTAGAATTTATTTTATCTTTTAGCTTTAAAAAGCGGCAGCTAAATAAAACCGTTTAAAAATAATTTATTTGCCGGTTGGCTTAAAATCATCATTACTGTACATGGCTTTGTTGAAAAGATAATATTTTCCATCCTTATTATTGCGCCAATAACGATGCCCGGCTAAATCATAGTAATATCTACCATCAACAGTTTTATGCGCCCCGCTATCACTCACTGAAATTACCTTGGGTACGGCAACTTTTATCTTTCTCACCGGTATTACTTTTTTAACGACAAGTGTATCTGCGTTTTTGGAACTCACTACGTTGGAAGGGTGATTTTTTTTACTGCAACTCAATAAAGTTAAAACAGGAATAAAAAATAACAGAAAAATATATTTTGACATAATTCCATGATAATTAAATATCTCCCTTCAACAACTTATCCAAAAATTGTTAATGCATATTTCCTCTATTCAAAATTGAATAAAATTTCAGATCTCCGAAAAATTAATTGAAGATATATTATAATATTAGTGCCAATTGATTTCATTGACAAAAGGAATAGCCATTTGAACGACAATTAATCTGCCAGCGTACACAATTTAAAAATCATTACAAGTTTTATAGGTATTGTAGTAATAGGTTTTAATACACCAGTTAAAATTTTAAAAAGTAAAACTAACCCCCAACTCCACCACAAAAGTGTTCTTTAAAACCTCGGTTGTAGTTACATTATTGTAGCTTATGCTAGCAGGATGAACCGGTAAAATATAGGTTGGTGTAAAACTTAGCATAAATTTATTAAGTTTATATTCTATCGGCAGCCCAATTTCATAATCCATAATTTTAAATTCGTTTGAATTTAAAATAGTGATTTTTGATGCTGCGGAAGTATTGTTTGCAGGTGTGGTAGTGGTGGTATTTGATGTTGGGTTTCTTCTATGTTTTGCAGCTTTAGTTGCAGCGCGTGTAGCAGCAGTTGTTCCGCCACTTTTTTGTGGGGTAAAATAAGACTGGTAAAAATTTTCTGTTCCGGCATTCATATTAATAACAGGCAATATCAACAATTTATCATTTGCCAGGTAAAAAGAATGCCCAAGGTTTGCATTTAAAACTATATCAGTTTTTGTTAGAAAATTAAAATCTGCGGCTCCTCCTATTGTTAAATAATTAAAATCATAACTTGCACCAATGCCTGCAGAAGAACCAACGGCTGCATTTATTTCACTACTACTATCATTGTAAAAATACCTAGCCAAATAGGTAGCAATATTTAATTTATCACCAGAATAATTATAACCAACTTTTAATTCCTTTCTATCAATTTGCTGATAGCCAACATTGGGGATGTAAGTAAAGGAACCGTTAATGAAAAATCCTGATTTGTGGTAATACTCCACACCGGTAGTTATTAAACTTAATAACTCATCAGACTGCCTGCCCTGGTAAACGTTATTGCTCAGGTAGTTTGTAGAAATTTTAAATTCTGAACTTGCTTTGTCATCCTCCGTTAATGCGATATCTTTTTGTAATGGTTTGTTTTGGGCGGCAACATTTACAGTAGTTAATAGCACTATCAATAATGTGCACAATAGTTTTGAGGTCATTTCAATTGGTTTTAAAATAGGTATATTTAAGAAAGTTTTGTAATATAACCATAAAATACAATACGGTAAAATTATCCTTTCATTAAATTTGTTTTACCAAAAAAACCTTAGGTAATTTATAATGAATAGGTTACAATAATTATTAATCTAAAAATTAAGGGTAACAATTGAATATTCAGGCGACAAAACCTAAATATTAGTAAAGCATAAATTGCAACTAATACCAATAAATTATTGATAAACTAACCATATTATCGTTATGCGTTTTGTTAAGTAGCAAAAAAGATGTTGCAGGGAAATAGATATGGCATTTTAAAAAATAAGGTTAAGATCTATTGAGCAATATATTGTTCAAACTTCCCATTTTTTCAGGAAATAGAGGAAAAGGATAACAAAATTAAATTAATGCCATTGCACACTAATTAAAAGTATGGGATTAGGTAGATCATTCGCAAACCACTATTTTAAACTGTTTTTTACATTTTTTAAATTTAGCGAATTAAAAAACATATCTGTCATTAAGTAACCTTTGTTAGCATTAAAAAACGCGACTATTTTTTGAGCCTTATAATTTATAAATCGCATTTTTTGAATTCATCACCAGTTTTTCGCTGCATACCCTTCGCCTCCTCAAAAATTGCAGCCTTATATTCGGCAGCCCTCTGACTTAATTTAATAATTTTTTGATAAAAAATGGGGAATTTAAAAGTATAAGAATTTTGAGTACCATACCTCAAAGTAATCTTAAGATATGGATAGTGTATAAAAATTACAGGTTGGGTAGTTTGGGTTTATAAGGAATATCGAAGGAATTTACACCGCGCACTTTCAGTTTTCTTTTATACACTTTAGTACCACAAGTAACAAATAAAATATTAAAGTCTACACCGCCAAAAGCACAATTTGAGGGCTGCCCGGCAGGTATAGGAATAATAGCATTAACCCGCCCCAATTGATCCAACACTTGAATTCCTAAACGGGAAGTAACGTATAACCTTCCGGCAGTATCGCATTTTATACCATCAGGCCAGGCATTGTCTTTATTATCAGGCGTATGCAGCCAGCCATATTTTTGTTTGTCGGATAAGGTTCCATCCGTATTTATTTTATATATCCAAATCCAATGGCTTGCAGATTCTGCGACATATAACTGGGTTTGATCCGGTGTAAATGCTAAGCCGTTTACAAATTTCAACCCTTCATCCACCAATATTTTTTTTCCGTCCGGTTTAAGGAGAAAAACTTTGCCTGGTCTTTCGAAACCATCAGGTTCGGTAATATAAATATTGCCATTATTTCCCCTTATCAAATCATTACCTGTAATATTTTCTGCAAGAATTGTTTCTTTATTGACGCCATCATACTTTATAATTTGTTTGGATGCACCGGCAGTTACATACCTGTTTCCTGATTTGTCAAAACAGGTGCCACTGGCTTTTTTTGCGTTAAGGTTTAGCAGGGATAATTTGCCATCCAGAGAAATTTTATAAGACTTTGAATTGGGTATATCCTGAAAAAGAATTTCTCCGGCAGCATTTGCAGCAATCCCTTCCGTAAAAGAGTAGCCTTCTCCAACCAGGTCCCAATCTTCCCCCTTTATCAACAGGTCATTCAAAAATTGATTTTTTGTCACACCCCCTTCAACTTTTGCAGGCCATCCTTTCCATAAATAACGCATAGCCTCCGGAAATATAGCAGTGCCATGGTCTCCACTGTGTTTACCTTCTCCCCAAGAATGGTTTACTTCATAACCCGAAAAGCTAAGTGAACGTTCCATACTTTCGTTTGCCTTCCACCAGTCGCCGGCATAAATATTTAAATCATTGGTGCCATCCTGAAGAAATATTCTAATCGGTTTGGGTTCATATTTTCTAATCAGCGTGCTATATTCATCTGCTCCTCTTAATCCGACATAAGTACCTATTGCACTAAACACCCGCGAGAATTTTGCAGGATTTTCCCAGGCTGCGGTAAATGCGCAAACAGCACCACTACTTGATCCGCCAATAGCATGATCGTTTCCATTTGCTGATAAATGAATTACCCGTCCATCGCTTGTTAATTTTTTTTCAACTACAGGAAATATTTCGGTTAAGATAAAACGTGAATAGGCATCGCCTAATCCATCATATTCATAACTACGGTTAAAACGATCAATGCCAGTAGCAGGATCATTTGTTTTAACACGTCCAGGCGAAATAAAAATTCCAATAGTAACAGGCATCTCCTTACTATAAATTAAGTTATCAAAAACAGTTGGACAATTCCATTGAACGCCATCCTGATTTACATAAACACAGGCAGGTTTGCCGGATTGGTATTGAGCCGGTACATATATCCAGCAATCCCGTTTTGTTCCTGGAAATATTTCTGATGAATCAAAACTGAATTTTATCATTTCGCCTTTTGGAACACCGTAATGTTGAACTGAGGCTGAATCGATGTCATAATGTAATACGGAATTTTGTGCATCGGTTAAGTTTGAAGAGAGCAGGACAAGCAATACAAAAAATATTTTCATATTAATTTTTTAAAATAAAAAATAAGGAAAGGTTTTTAATAAATAACTAATTGATAACATCTTAAAAAGATTGCTTTATAAATCGCAATTGATTTTGAATGATCATACAAAACAATAAAAAAAATACTGACTAAAAATATTTCTTTTAAATAAT
>JAYTHI010000344.1:0-8754 GCA_043732685.1 Ferruginibacter sp.
AAATAACAGGTCAACCTGGTGCTTTCCAACCGAGCTGTCGGCATAAGCAATAATATAATTAGGATCAAAAAAATAATAACCTTTTGTTTTTATCAGCATATCTAATAGTTCCCGATCTGCATCGATATCACTTACCCGATAAGGCATATTCGTTTTTAAAATAGACTCGCTTTTATCATCCAGGTCATTCACTAATGTGGAGCTATCCTTTAACCATTTAATATTCCGAATGGTATATCGGGGATATATAGTAGCCAAATAAATAGATTTTGTAAGGTTTCCTTTGGTAAGTGAAGTACCTGTAACAACGGAATGAAAGTAGCCGATATTTTCAAGATAAGCGGTCATATTTTGCGCAGTAATAACCGGGTTTACCCTACTGCTTAAAACAGGTGGCTGCCCCAAAAGATTCCGAAGAAAATGCCTGATTCCCGTTTTTCTTTTACCTTCCCCGATAGTATACCACCACCATACAAGGTAAGGCCTGCCCAATAAAAATTTATTAGCGGTTGGTGTTGCGGCTACCAATAATTGTTTGCGCAAAACCCGCGATGAAATTTTAACCCCGGGTTGCTTATTAACCTTTACAAAAGCCCCTCTGTATAGGGTTTCGCCTGCCGGCAGATATTTACCTACAGTACAACTGCTACCTATTACCAACAGCAAAATAATATACAACAAGTATCTGTTCATTTTATCTTATTGTAATGTTGATGCCTTCCTAATAACGTACTAAATTTATCGTAATCCATATTTAGTAATAAGGAAACACCTGTTTCGGTTACATACCCATCTACAGTAACTTCAAATTGATTTTTTTTGTAAGACCGGTATCTAATATTTCCATCCCTGCTAAACTTATACGTTAAGGTAACATCCGGTAAAAAGCCTATACCTTTTTGCTGAGCAGCTTTTGCGCTGGCATCCTGTCCGTCAATACCATAATTTTTACCAACATTTAAACTTAACCGGTCATTAATAAAACTTTTTGAGGATTCAATATTTATAACACGCTTTTGTTGCGCATTTCCATTTCCATAATCTTTGTAATTATTTAAATTATGGTATACATCCAGCGTTTTAAAAATATCTTCCGCAATATTATCAATCGCAGCAGATAAAAAGCCACTAACACTTTCATAAGATGGCTTATCAAAATTATTTTCATTTACAGCTCCGGGAATACTAAAAAAATCATTGCTCTGTTCGCCAACAAACCGGTTGTACAACAATAAGGAAAAAACCTGCTTATTGGTAGCGATATCATTTTCTGCTAACTGCATCAACTTATTTCCAATAGCCATCCGCTCCTTACTATTTTGCTGCAATCCACTAGTATCCAGCAAAATATTAAAACGCATCTTCAGGTTTTTAATAGTTCCATTTAAGTTTAACTGCACTTTAAAAGGCAGCTTCCTTTCTAAGGCCTGTAAACTATGCTTATCCAGGTATCCGATTTCATTTTTAAGTAAATCATACGCATCTGTATAAATAGCATAAACGGCTTTTATGCTAACAAGCGCATTGCCGGGTTGCCCAATAAAAGTAATTGTACTACCGGGTAAAAGTTTAAATTGCTTTTGCAGGTATTGGTTTCCCAACCTGTAAAAGCCACTATCCAATTTATAAAGTCCGTATAACAATACATTGCCGGCAGCATTTAATGTAGCATTTAAACTGGCGTCTCCATGCAAATTCAATTCATCTCCGGCCGAAGGATCTACAATAAGATTGATGGCTGACGCAGATTTCAGGTGGATGTTTACTGTAGCATTTTGCTGATGCAATACGGAATCTGTTTTAATGTTTTCAACGGCAGTATATTTTTCAGAAGACAATAAAAAACTATCTTTTTTTACAAAACGAATCAACTCCTTTTCAACTTTTTTATTTAAATTACTTTGTGGCAAAAAGAACGTTAACGCGCTATTGTCGCTTATTTCTACAGCACCCGTAATTAGCGGCTTTAAAACATCACCCCCCAGATATACAACACCGTTTACAGCAGCAAAACCAAACAGTTGATTATCTAAAGCTTTATTTACCTGAAGCAAGGGAAACTTATTAAGGGATACTTTTAAATTAAGCCCGGCAGGTTTAAATGGCATTTTGATAATTGCACCATTAACAATCATTTTATTATAATTGGCATCCTGAATCAAAAGGTTACTAAAATTAATATGGTTAGGGTCTAAAATTAATTTTTGACTATCAATGTTATAGGCCTCGCCAAAAGAAGGAAATTTTATTTGAAAAGAATCGATTGTCAATTGCAGGCAACAATTTTGATGAACAGGTAATTGTAAATTCAGTCTTTCCAATGATGGGAAATACTTTGTAGGATTGGTTATGGATAGCCTGCCTTTGATATTATCGGGAAAACCTTTTAAGATAAAGCTATCTATAAAAGGAAGCTTATAATATTGATCGATAAAGCCTAAAAATAAATCAGCCGTTGTATCTTTTGGAATTTTATTTTTTAAATCCTGCAAAGGAAATCTGATAAATAAATCTTGTATATCAGCAAATCCATCAACCACCTTATTTGATGTTGTAACTAAGTGGGTCTTATTCTTTACCGGTACTATTGCATTTTTTTTAAATTGTATAATCTTTCTTTGGGAAGAATAAGTCAGCGACTTCAATTTGTATGCCTTGATTTTTTTTGAGGGAGGGAGCGAATCAATTCTTTCAAAATAATTGGAGGAAGTAATATTGGTAAGATCATTTGTATTTAAGGGTACATTTACTTTTAGGTGGAAAGCAAATGTATTTATCCACAAAAAACGCAAATTTTTATTTGATTTAAAAGCAGCATAACCTGATAAATAAATCAAATTACATAACAACACCCGTATACAAAATTTGCCGGTAGATTTAAAGCCTAGACCCCATCTAAAATATTTGTGTATCGCCATTAATTATTTTGAATTAACCTTATTGTTAAGTAGACTGCTATTAAAAGTTTTGGTAGTTTATCTTGCTAAGGAATATTTAAATTTTCTCTTCAGGAATTTTATAAACAACACAATCAGGAAGCTTTTTTAGATTTGGACAAGCTTGCCTTTAATTGCTCCATCAGGTCTTTTGCTTTACTGTGTACTACCTTCATCTTTGTAGCTGCAGGTTTAGCCCCTTTCGCTTTTGCTTTTATCAATTTTATAAGTTGGGCTGTGTAGTTATCTTTATAGGAGTCGATTTTAAAATTACCTGACAATTGATTGATCAAAGAAATCGCCATTTTTAGCTCAGCTGGTTTTACAGCTGTAGTTGCAGGAAGTTCCAATTCTTTTACAGCTCTAATTTCTTCAGCAAAACGAAGCCTGTTCAATATCAAAGCCTCCTCTGTTGCCTTTAAAATAGAGAGATGTTCCTTATTGCGCATTACAAATGTTGCTATACCAACTTTACCCGTTTTGAGTAAGGCTTCCTTTAATAAGGCATAGGCGCGCACCCCCGATTTTTCAGGCGTAACATAATATGGCATTTCGTAGTAAATACTTTTAATTTCGTTTTCAAGTACAAAATCGCTTATTTCTATAACCTTTGTTTTTACTGCACTGGCGGCTTCAAAATCCTTATCATCCAAAATAACATATTTATTATCGACCATGAACCCTTTTACGATATTAGCCCAGGGAACCTCCTTTCCAGTCTTTTCATTTACCCGTTTAAACTTAATATTTGAAAGGTCTTTTTTATCTAACATATCCAAATCAAGGTTACTTTCTATTGTTGCACTGTATAATTTCACTGGTATATTTACCAATCCAAATCCAATGGTGCCTGTCCAAATTGGTCGCATAATTTTTTTTTAACTGAAGAATTTATCTTTGAAATTCTCAAAATATAATAAGATAAAAAATGAACTTGTGCTAAGGAATATTATTATTAATTAGCTTCTAAAATTTTCATTACAATTTGTTCTTCAGGAGTAAGGCCAGCCTTGTTATCATCTTTTTGAATCTTATCCAATTCCTGCAAATATTTTTCTAAAGATTTAGATTCGTATAAAGAGAGTATTGCAGGATGAACATAATATTTTTTACAAACGGTTCTGGTATTTCCCAAATGTTTTGCAACCATATCCAAGGCTTCCACTACCTTTTTCTTTGCCTCGGTGGCTGTTTCAAAAAATCCAAGGTCTTTAAAAGCTAAAAATGCATGCAAGGTACCCGACCATGTTCTAAAATCTTTTGCAGTAAATTCTTCACCGCAGCTTTTTTTAATATAGTCATTTACCATTCCCGAGTCAATAGACTTTCTGGCACCTTCCGGTGTGTAATATTGAAAAAGTTCTTTGCCCGGTATTTCACGGCAAGCCTTTACAATGGTAGAAAGTTTTTTATTTTTCAAAGAGATTTCGTGGTGAACGCCTTTTTTACCTTTAAAAGAAAATTTGAGGTCACTCCCTTCTATTTTTACATGTTTATCTTTAAGCGTAGTTAAACCAAAGGAACCATATAGTTTTTCATACATACTGTTTCCTACCCGGATATTGGTACGTTCCATTAAACTTATTACTGCAGCCAAAACCTTTTCCACCGGTAATCCTGGTAAGGATAAATCTTTTTCTAATTGCAACCTTATTGCAGGCAAGGCCTTTCCAAATTGATATAACCGGTAGTACTTGGTATGATTTCTTAAAAAATTCCAGGAAGAATGATAACGGTATTGCTTTCTTTTTTTTACATCAATACCAGTGGCTTGCAGGTGTCCGTTTGGCAATACACATATCCAAACATTTTCCCAGGCCGGGGGAATTACAAGACCTTTTATTCGTTTTAAATGTGCTTCATCTTTAATGGGTTTTGCCTCGGCTTCTAAATAATTAAACGAGTTTCCCTTCTTTATACGTTTTATTCCCGGCTCGGAATCATGCACATAAATAAGGTTAATAGCTTGGGCAGTTTTTTCAGGGTCTCCAATTAAACTTTTAATTTTCTTTTTTGGCAATTGCAAAATTTCAACTTCTATGGCTTCCATAATTACATAATTATATATATAGTCTATAGAAAGTATTGTGCCTTTTTTTTATATTGACAGTTTTAATTAAGGCTGATTAAAATACTTCCCCCGAAAATATTTTCCGAGGAAATTATTCTACATTATTTAAAAAGTGGAAGTAAAAATATTGTTGAGGAAAGGTTTGTGTTAACCAAATAAATTGAAATCAGGTGTTAAGAATTTGGGGTAGTTGTATTAACAAATAAATGCTAAACGCTGATTAAAAGCATATTTTTTAACCTGGAAATTAAGTTTATACCATTTTTACGCAAAACTTATTGAAATTATTTTAGCACAGCAATGATGGCTATCAGGCATTTTTTGCTTCCGTAGATATTCTTTTTATAGGATTAGGCAGATCATTCACAAACCTGCTATTTTAAGCTGTTTTTTACTTTTTAAAATGTAGCGCTTTAAAAAACATAATTGTCATTAAGTAACCCGTGTTAACATTCAATAACGCGACTATTGCTTAAGCGTTATAATTTATAAGTCGCATTTTTTGAATTCAGCACCAGTTTTTCGCTGCATACCCTTCGCCTCCACAGCCGGCGGGCTGCGTAACTGCAACGCCGCCCATGGCGGACCGAACCCAATGAGGTGGCTTATGCGATTACCGGTGTTTTTAAAGGCAGTCTGCGAAGGGCATCATTTATTGAAAATGTATACTTTTCACTGATAAAATATAAAAACTAAGCACAAATAAGGCTGCGAATCAAAACGCTTGAAGTACACTTTTATAGTATCTAAAAGTTATACAGTTCAGTCTATACTTCTTTTGTAAATGATCTACCCAATTCAAACTTTTTAAATTACTAAACCGAAAATATTTATACCTATTAAAAAAAGTAAAAAATTATATGCCAATATTATACCCATACAATTTCAAAATATTACCCGCATAGTATCCTTTGTACAATTACATAAAAAAAGCCAACTCAACTTTTGGCTGAATTGGCTTATCCGATCGTATAAACAGGTAGTATTTTAATTTGATCTCCAATACTTTAAAAAACAACAGCCTGTTAAAGTTAAATTTTTTAAACCAGGTTCTTTTTAATGTAGGCAATACTTTTAGTGATACTATCAAATGGAGATCCGGGACATTTATCCTGCTCTACAAAAAAGTATTGAACACCGGCAAGTTTTTTATGCTTCAAAATTTCTTTAAAATCAATTACACCATTTCCTACTTCGGTAAAAGCCTTGTTAGGTGTATTATCCATATCTTTTAAATGCAATAGTGGAAATCTTCCCGGATGTTTTTTAAACAATTCCACAGGATTTTGACCAGCTTTGGTTACCCAGTAGAGGTCCATTTCAAACTTTACCAACTCTTTATCGGCACCCATTAAAATATCAAATGGATAAATATTATCTTGTTTTTCAAATTCAAAATCATGGTTGTGGTAACACAATTGAATACCCGCTTTTTTACATTTTTCACCGGCAATACTTAATTGATCTGCCACATATTTATAATGGTCTAATCCTTTGCGTTCCTCTACCGAAAGGTAGGCGCAAACCATATATTTTAAACCGGCAGCAGCAGCATCTTCAACTGCTTTATCCCACTCGTGCAACATCGTGCCTTTTGTTGTTGCATTGTTGGTATTTTCTTCTCCCAAACGATAATGGCAGCTTGGCATAACAAGCCCGTTATCTTTTAATAATCTGGCAAAAATAGCAGGTTCCATACCATAAAATTTTTGACTGTTGGTATAGGTTGCACCTTCTACAGAGGTAAACCCAATCTTAGCAACTTTTGCCAAAGTTTCGCCGGGGTTTGCTGCCATTGCATCTCTTACGGTGTATAATTGCAAACCAATCAAAGATGGCTTATGGGTTAAAGCCGCAGGAGCCATTAAAAACCCTGCTGATAGTAAACCGCTTGTTTTAAGGAAAGATCGTCTGGTTGTCATTTTTATAGTTGTTTATTAATGTGAGAATTAAGGAGTGTGCTTAAAAATAGTAAAGTAGTCCGGGAGAAATGTAGTTATAATTATTAAAAAAAGTAGTTTCATAAATGACGAAAAATGTATTTAAAAAGTTTAATAACAATCAATTATTTGTCGAATTTAATGTTTTATTAGGTAGGCTCAAAAATAAATAAGTATTTTGGCGGTCAAATAAAATTGACTGTAACATATTTTTAATACTGTAAAAGGCCTAGGTTTAAATGCAATTAACGGCTTGGTTTATCTGATTGCTGTTTCAGGTCTGCACCGCTGTTAGATAGATGCACTAACAATACCTTTTATTCAAAAATCTGATGCACTAAAAACTTTACCGTATTGAAGTATGCAGGGCAGATAAAAATTTTATTGCTTTAATCCTACATTTAAAGCCTATACCGATGTAGTTTATAAATATACCAATCGGTATATTTATAAACCACGCAATGATTGGCAAAAATATAGCGTATCCTAAAATAATTACGTATTAAAAAGTTGCTATTATCTTATGATCAATGCTGCTGCAATATCTTAAGATTTGTTATTTGGTAGCGAGTGGTTTTAAGAATTTATCAATCGCCTCCGGTTCGTCCTCATAATCCATCAATTTTTTTTGGGCTGAATATAAAAACATAGAAGGATATTTTTTTGGTTTAAATTTTACAATAAACTGGTTTAATTTATCCTGCAATATCAAAATATTTTTTTTCCCTTTTAATTGCTGCCCATAACTATTCATAAATCGATTGATCTTATCCGGGCTATCAATTGATACCAGGTAGATAGCGGCATTTTTAAAATAATTATATTTCGCACCGATAATACCCATTGCGCGCTGACAATGATCACATTCCGGATCAAAGAATACAAAAAATATTTTTTTCCCCTTAACCAAATCCTGATCAGTAAAAATAGTTTGGTCCATTCTGAAAAATTTAAATTCAGGAATGATCGGGGAGGGAATTTGTGCAGTTATTTTTACAGCAGAAAACGTTAACAGCAATATGGAAAGCAATATATTTTTCATCAATTAATTTGATAAGTGTTTATCGGTTTAATTTTTTTTGAAGCCTCTAATCTTCAACGATCGGCTAACAGCTGGATTATGATCTTCAAATTTTAAATTAAGATAATAAATGTAAATCAATTATTTAGGCTGTTTCGTTTATATAACATAAAATTACAGCTATTTTAAGCCATTGATTAAGGGTAAAAAGATAGTACTTTAAATGGAAAGCTACCCAATAAATCTACTTTCCCGGAGCGGTATTCTTCTGGAGCTCTTCTATTGGCCAGTGACGTTGCGTATTACGGAGCAAAAATCAATCAGGGATTTGTGTTAACCAAGCGCAACGTCCCCGGCCCTGCGCATGGTCTCGTGAACATTGCTGGGAAAGAGAATAATTGTTGGCATTACTTACTTCCCAGCATCGCCTCCTGCCGAGCTGGTGCGTTGGCCACGTTGCGTTCTACGGAGCTAAAATAAAATATGGATTTGTTTTAACCAAGCGCAACGTCCCCGTCCCTTCGCATGGGCTCGTTGAGACATTGCTAGGAAGGTGAATAATTGTTGGGTACTACTTCCCATTTCCCAGCATCGTCTCCTCCCGAGCCGGTGCGGTGGCGAGGCTAATAAACATTGGTTGGAAGGAAAGATCAGTATCGATAAAACCATCCTATTAATCCATCAATCCAATAAATCTTAATTCAGACAATTACTAAGTTACGGCACCGCATAAACCTAAAGTTATAAAACAATGGTGAAAATTAACTTAAGGCCATATGCTTTTAA
>JAYTHI010000345.1:0-8748 GCA_043732685.1 Ferruginibacter sp.
TAAAAGAGAAGAGTTTTATTATAAAAATATTTTACCGCAAAAAAGTATTGATGAAGTTAGAGAAGATGTTGAAGCATGGGCAGAACAACGTAAAGCCGAAATTGAATTATTAAAACAAAATGAAGCGTACAGAAAAGAGTTTTTACAAAATTTGTCACACGAATTAAAGACACCGATTTTTGCTATTCAAGGTTATGTAGATACATTGATTAACGGCGCCCTCGATAATCCGGAGGTAAATAAAAAGTTTTTAATCAGTGCCTCCCGCAATGTGGACAGACTTGTAAATTTAGTTGATGATCTGGATGAAATATCCAAGTTGGAAAGAGGCGAACAACAAGTGTACAAAGAGAATTTTGTTATACAGGAAATGGTAAAAGATGTGTATGAATCTTTACTGATAAAAGCAGAGAAAAAGCAGATAAGGATGAGCATAAAAAAAGGTTGCGAAGTACCTTTAACAGTTTATGCAGACAAAGAAAAAATGCGTCAGGTTATCATAAACCTGGTAGAGAATGCTATAAAATATGGCAAACAAAATGGTACCATTGAAGCAAGTGCTTATAAAATTGATGGTAAAAGAATATTAATAGAGATAAGTGATGATGGTATTGGAATTGGCGAAGAACATTTGAGCAGGGTATTTGAACGTTTTTACCGAACAGACCTTGCCAGAAGCCGAAAAGTAGGTGGAAGCGGACTAGGCCTTTCTATTTGTAAACATATCATTGAAGCCCACCAACAAGCCATACATGTACGCAGCACGCTTGATGTTGGCACCACGTTTGGGTTTACTTTAGAAACCAAAAAAGAGCAGGGTTAAATATAAAGTTTGTTAAAAATAATATATGTGCAATTGTACATAATAATCTCACCTCCCATCTGCTTAAGTTAAATACTTCGGGCTTCTTTGAAGCGCATTAAAAAGCATTATAGCCAGATACCAATCAGGTATTAGTATCTGATTTAATCTCCAATTTTCAACAAATAATATTACGGTAATAAGCTACTGAAATTACACCAGTATTTATCTCCTTTAAAAATTTTATTCGCCTTAGCCTACCATCCTGTGTGATGCAATATAATTCATAGGGAAGCTCAGTACCTGTATTCCGGAATTAATTATTGTTTGTCTCCAAATAATGGATGACCTGTTTGATTGATATTAAAAAAAATATTTAAATCCTCTGGTGACTTGCTTTTAAACCCGGCACCTGCATTCGCCTTCTTTATATTTTAGTAACACAATGTTTACAATTACAACACATTAGAATTTGAACTTTGAAAAAAGAAAATCTATTGGAAAAAAGAAAAATTGATATTGCTGTTATATCAGATGCGCACCTTGGAACTTACGGTTGCAGAAGCACGGAACTTTCGCAATACCTAAGTTCTATCGACCCGGGTATTTTAATATTAAATGGCGATATTATTGACATCTGGCAGTTCAATAAAAAGTTTTGGCCTATAGGGCATATGCAGGTAATTAAGCAAATTACAAGCATGCTTAGTAAGGGCGTAAAGGTTTATTATATTACCGGCAACCACGACGAAATGCTCCGGCGATTTGAAAATTTTTCTTTAGGAGATTTTCATATTGTTAATAAATTAGTAATTCACCATGCCAACAATAAAAGCAGCTGGATATTTCACGGAGATGTTTTTGATGTAATCATGCAGCACAGCCGATGGCTTGCAAAATTGGGAGCGGTAGGCTACGACACCCTAATTTACATTAATGCATTTATAAATTATTGCAGCAAAAATATTGGGAAGGGAAAAATATCCCTTTCGAAGAAAATAAAAAATTCTGTAAAAGGGGCGGTAAAACATATTAATAATTTTGAAGAAACTGCAGCTAATATCGCAATAGACAGAGGATACGATTATGTTGTTTGCGGACATATTCACCAACCTTGTAATCGAAAAATTACCAATAGTAAAGGTAATGTCACCTATTTAAATAGTGGAGATTGGATTGAAAATTTAACCGCGCTGGAATATGTAAATAACGAATGGGAGCTCTATCAATACCAGCAGGATGAAACGATGCAACAGGATCAGAGCAACTTGCACAAAGGCAAGGAAACGCATTTACGTACAGCAGAAATATTTAAAATAATGATGGAAGATTTTGTAAAAACTTCTTAATAAAAATTTATGAAAATTTTATATGCAATTCAGGCTACAGGCAACGGTCATGTTAGCCGCGCCAATGAAATTATTCCCCTGTTAAAAAATAAATGCGAACTCGATATATTGCTAAGCGGTACTCAGGCAGATGTAGGCCTAGACCATATTATAAAATATAAATTAAGTGGGCTAAGCTTTATTTTTGGAAAAAAGGGTGGCGTAGATCTTTACAAAACATTTAAACAAATGAAAAGTAAAAGGTTTGTAGCAGAAATTAAAGACTTGCCCGTTGAAGCATATGATTTAGTTATAAATGATTTTGAACCTATTAGTGCCTGGGCTTGCAAAATAAAAAATGTTCCCTGTATTGGGATGAGCCATCAATTTGGTGTATCACATGTTAATGCGCCCAAACCTGCAAAAACAGACCTTATTGCCGCTATGGTATTAAAGTATTACGCACCTTGTAAGACCGGCGTAGGTTTTCATTTTAAAAAATATGGTGATAATATTTTTACACCGGTTATAAAGACGGCCATAAGAAATGGGGACATCACAAACCTGGGACATTATACGGTTTACCTTCCTGCCTATTCGGATAAAAAATTAATATCCTTTTTGTCTGACTTTAAAAAAACGCAGTGGCAGATTTTTAGCAAACACACCAAAAAAAGTTATAAAGAAAATAATTGCTGGATAAGGCCTGTTGACACGGAAGAATTTACCAAAAGTTTTACCAGCTGCGAAGGAATATTGTGCGGTGCAGGTTTTGAAACGCCTGCAGAAGCCTTGCAAATGGGGAAAAAATTATTAATAATTCCCATGAAAAATCAATTTGAGCAGCATTGTAACGCGGCGGCGGCTAAAGAATTGGGCGTAATTGTGATTAAAAATTTAAAAAAGAAACATTTACATATAGTAGAAAACTGGCTAAAAAATAAGGATGCTTTACATATTGATTTTCCAAATGAAACAGAAAAAATAATTGACCTTGTTTTATCAATGGCTAAAACAAAAACCTTACTTAAGCAACCAAAAAAAGAAGTTTACAATACCAATTCCTGGATTGCACGTTGGGTATAAATACCAGCAAGCCTAAAAAAATAATTCAAAAAATCTATTATTTACTGAGGGTAATTAATAATTTTTTAGCCTCCTGTGATACTATCGTAGCTTCTGTTTGGCCTGATTGCATAAATGTAAATAGCATGCAGGAGTCCTGGTTCATTCTAAAATAAATATCAAGTATCACAACATCTTTTTTAAAAAAATGCAGGGAACCATCGTTTCCGCATTTATAATTTACTTTAGTTGTTGCGGCACTTATTAATGTACCTAACGCATTTATCACCTCCTTGTCTCTAACTATCTTTACCTTAATAACCGTATCCATTGTGCCATCACCTTTAAAATAATTAATGGCAACGCTGTCTGATGTACTAATTGTTTCTTTCAATTTTTTATCCGGCTTATTGCAAGACGCTAATAATACAATACTAATCAGCACAAAATATTTTATCATTCAATAAAGATATGAAAGGTGCTTTTGTAATGGTTACCTACTTTAAAAGTTACCACTAACATTAATAAATTTTACACCACGAATATCTAATAAAATATAAAAAATATTTATTGGAGTAACCCTAAACAGAAAGATAAAACATTTGAACAATTAAAAGTTCAGGATTAAAATACCCAAAGTATTTAAAGTGGGTAAGATTTTAAACAATTAACAACGGGAATCAATGAAAACGAAGTTGCGGAATGGTGATAATAGTAGCAAATAACAGTAATGCAGATTGGGTAGAACAAGCTGAATTAAAAACTGGTGTTTCTCAGGGAAACACCAGTTAAAATATGAATTAAAGTATTTTTTTAATTACTATACTACCATGATTTCTTTTTCTTTTGCTTCCAAATGCTTTTCAACTAAAGCTATAAATCGATTGGTTTGATCCTGAACTTCAGCCTCTGCATCTTTAGCAGCATCTTCACTTAGCCCGTCTTTTTGTAATTTTTTAATTTGCTCAATGGCGTCGCGGCGAATATTTCTTATGGAAACTTTTCCATTTTCACCTTCACTGTAACATCTTTTAACCAGTTCCTTTCTTCGTTCTTCGGTTAACGGAGGTAAAAATAAACGAATATAGTTACCATCATTTTGTGGATTGATACCAATATTACTTGCAATTATTGCGCGTTCAATAGGGTGAAGCATATTTTTTTCCCATGGTTGTACAGATATAGTCCGTGCATCCAAAACGGAAATATTCGCGATTTGAGAAAGAGGTGTAGGCGAACCATAATAATCTGCTACAATGCCATCCAACATATTAGGATTGGCCTTACCAGCTCTTATTTTAATTAACTCTGCCTCTAAATGGCTTATCGCTTTATTCATGATGGATTCAGTATCCAGCTTAATAAGTTCTAATTCTTCTGACATACAATAAAAAATTAAGTGGATGCAAAACTAAAGAAAAGAATAATATACCAATCCATAATTACGAAAGAAGAATAAAAGAAGTCTTTAAAATTTAATTTGCTTCTACAGATTTTGGAGAAATTGATAAGATTTTATGAGAAATTGTGATTTGATTTGAAACCTGGCCGGTATTTTTTGCAAGAGCTTCCTTTTTAGGCCTAAGATAATAAACAAGTAATATAAGAACACAAGAGGTAATTAATAAGATAGACACATCTATTGTTGTACCAAAACTCCGTAGAAAATAAGCCATCAAAATTAGTCCGATATTAAACGATACACATAGCATGGTTATTTTACGATGGCTAAAACCAAGCTCTAACAAAAAATGATGAACATGGGTTCTATCAGGACTAAAAGGAGATTTCTTTTTTAATATGCGAAAAGCAAACACCCTAAGGGTATCAAATAATGGAACTATTAAAATGGCAAAACCTATTGCGGGAGCAGCCTCCAATGGAAACGCTACAGCAGTTGACCCGGCTATATTTATAAATTTAATAACCATTATCGCATTGATAAGGCCAATTAGTAAGGAGCCTGTATCGCCCATAAATATTTTTGCCGGAGAAAAATTATAAAACAAAAATCCTACAAGACTACCTGCAAGAGATAGTGCCATTACTCCGTATAATAATTGTCCTGCAAAAAAGAAATAAGCGCCAAAAACAAGGGCAGTTAAAAGGCCTAGACTACCAGCCAGCCCATCGATACCATCAATTAGATTAAAGGAGTTAATAATAACAATTATAGTAAAGATACTTAAGACCATGCTTGCGATGTAGGGTATGTTAGTAATTCCTAAAAAACCATGCATATTAGAAATTTGAACACCTCCAAACTTAAATATAATACCCGCTGCCACCAACTGACCAACAAACTTTTTAGCTGCAGAAAGTACAAGGATGTCATCTTTAATACCTAAAAAGAAAATTACAATTGCTGCTGCTGCAAAATATTGAAGTTCAAAACTTCCTACCGGAGCTCCCATTAAAGTAGCAAGTATAAAACCACCAAATATACCAAGGCCTCCTAATGTTGGAATAACAACTTTATGAACTTTACGTTCATCCGGTTCATCAAATAATTTTTTTCTTCTGGCTACCTGAATAATTATTGGGATTGCAAAAAATGTAATCAAAAAACCTAAAGCGCCACTTAATAATATGTTATCCATGCATGGGGGTTATATGTAATGAACATAGGTATATATTTCATTTAACGAAATATTATCCAAAATCGAGCCACAACACCCCAAAGATAGTCTGCTTATTTTGAAATTGGTAAGATGTTTTTATATTAACGAACGCTTTTTTTATCTCATATGTAAAACGATAATGTTTGCTGTTTAGTATGTTATGCAAAACATATTAAAATCTATCATACATGGAGTTTTCATATCAATAAAAATATTAATATTTAAAAATTAAAAACTGTTAGTGTCTCGTTTTAAATAATATACCTAGAAAGGATATATTTTGAATGTATTTTTTTTTGTTTTATTAAATTTTAAATTCAAAAAATACACGCCCAAATGTTAGAAAAAAATAAAATAATTGCTTGTAAAAAAGTCGGAAGTTGTAGAAATTATCGCAGTTCAATTAACTGTTTGGCAGCTTTTTGTGCCGGAAACCAAGCGGCTAAAAACGCAATAAACAGTGCAGTAAAACTAACCAACAAAAAGTCTGATAATTGTAAATTTACCGGGAAATAATCTATCAGAAAGGAACCTCCCTGCAATTTGATAAGTTTAAATTTAACCTGAAGAAAGCAGATAATTAATGATAACGAAATTCCTGCACTTCCCCCAATTGCGGCTAATAATAAACCTTCGCTTAAAAAAATTTTTAAAATCATTGATTTACCGGCACCCATGCTTTGTAACACGCTGATGTCTTTTTGTTTTTCCATGACCAACATGGTTAAGGCACTTACCATATTAAAAGCGGCAATCAATAAAATTAAGGTTAGCACTGCGTAGATAGCCCATTTTTCGAAACGCATGGTACTGTATAAACTATTGTTTTGTTGAAATTTGGTTTGAACAGAAAAATTTTTTGGTAGAAGTGCAACGAGTTGTTGCTTTACTTTTTCGCTACTTGCATTATCACTTAACTTAATTTCTACTGCACTAAATTCATTTATGCCGAACCCCATTTGTTGTTTTACAAAATCAATATTGGTGATGGCGTATTTATTATCGAATTCTTGCTGAATAGAAAATACACCGGTAGCTTTTACATTTCCTTCACTTAAGGATTGCAATGGATCTGCAATGGAAACTTTCCCTTTTTTAGGTAATATTAAAGTGAGGTCAGATGCGGCAAAAGCTCCGTCAACATTTACTTTAGCGGCATCTTGTATACCCGAACCTACTATTAAACCCGGTGCGGAAACTGTGCCAATATTAAATTTACCCAGGTAAGTTTTATCGGCTATACCGGTTACCTTAACATAATTGCTATCTACACCTTTTAAATGAATTATGCTTTGTATATCCTGATTTTGAAGTAAGGCCTTTTCTTCAACAATTAAAGAAACTGCCTTAATACCAGCGGTATTTTTTAAAGACAAAATTTGATCGGGAGAAAGGACAAAGGTTTTTCCTTTAGCCGGCAATATTTTTATATCAGCATAAAAAGAAGTGTACAAAGATTTTACCAGACTCTCGAAGCCGTTAAAAACGCTGAGTACTAAAATTTGACAGGCTATTGCAAAGCTAATAACCGCCACTGTAACCCAGGCAATCAAATTGATGGCGTTGGCACTTTTTTTCGCCTTAAAATATCGCCACGCAAATATTATATACATGGCCGCTTTACTTTTGGTAAATAAATTATTGTAAGTGCCAATGATTATTAAGCTTCAGCAGCATTAGAATTATCTGGATTATCTTCCTTTTTAATTTTTTCAAAAAGTTCTTCCATTTTAAATACATAGTCAAGGGTATCATCAATAAAGAATTTCAATTCGGGTATACTGCGCAATTGATGCCGCACCCTTGTACCTAATTCCTTACGGATTTCTTTATTTTTTTCTTCAAACTTTAATAGTGTTGCCTGGGTATCATTTACCTGAAACATGCTTAAATAAACCCTGGCTTCAAAAAGATCAGGTGTAATTTTAACGTTGGAAATTGAAATCATTCCGCCGTCCATCATTGTCATGCTCATGCGACGAAAAATATCATTCAACTCCTCATTTATCAAACCCGCTACTTGTTTTTGTCGTTTTGTTTCTGTTGTCATACATTAATACTTAATAAGGGTAAAGTTATAATTTTTAGCCGACTTTAAATCGAAACCAATCTTAAGTAACTAAATCTTTTAGCCAAAACCACGCTAATATCTAATAAATAAGTAATACAGAAATGATGTTCATTTAAAAAATTGATCCATACTTTGGCGGATAAGCACAAAAAACCCTTCCAAAAACGTATATTTTTGATAGGGTTTTATAATTTTATTGAAATGTTGTGGACACAGTAAGTTTTTTTTCCATCATTTGGCGCAATAGAACTGCTATAGCATCTGCATCCAAACCAATTTCAGCATATAATTGTTTTGGTGTTCCATGATCTACCAATCTATCGGGAATACCCATTATTTTAACTTCAGCCTTGTACCCATTTTCATTCATAAACTCTAGAATGGCGCTGCCAAAACCTCCCACTACGGTTCCATCTTCGATAGTAATAATTTTGTTGTACTTACTAAATACTTCGTGTAACAACTCCACATCCAGCGGCTTAGCAAAGCGCATATCATAATGGGCTGGATTTATACCTTCGGCTTTTACCGCTCTAATGGCAGCAGCAGCAAAATTACCAATATGTCCGAAAGATAAAATGGCAATTTCCTGACCATCCTTTAATTTTCGTCCTTTTCCAATTTCAATGGTTTCAAAAGGTGTTTTCCATTCCGGCATTACCCCTTCGCCCCTTGGGTAACGAATTACAAAAGGATTGATAGTAGATTCCAACTGGGCCGTGTACATCAAATTACGCAATTCCTTTTCATTCATAGGAGCACTTACAACCATGTTTGGTATACAACGCATGTAAGCAATATCATAACAGCCATGGTGTGTAGCACCATCTTCCCCCACAAGACCTGCCCTATCCAGGCAGA
>JAYTHI010000346.1:0-8735 GCA_043732685.1 Ferruginibacter sp.
GCAGCCACTGTAATTATAGGCTCTTTTTTAACCTTTCCTGCATCTATGGCTTTGCTGGTAATGCCGTAATCTTCCAAAATGATTTTAAAAGCAGCGACAGCAGTAATGGTTTTACCTGCAACTACCATTGTACCTTCAGCTTTAGCCGGTTTTGTAATACCGTGAATGGTTAAATCTCCGGTAACGTTGGTTACATAAGTACCATCCTTCTTTAAATCCAATTCACTGATATTTACAATTTTACCTTTAAATACAGCTGTTGGAAACTTGTCAGAATCCAACCATTTGTCACTGTTGAAGTGATCCTGCATCATTGGATTTGAAAAAGAAAAACTTTTAACAATAGCTTCAAACTCAATTTTACCTGTTTTTGTATCCAATGCGGCCACAACCGTTTTGTTCTCGGCTTTCGGTAAAGCATCTAAACTTGTTGTGGCATCAAATGCAATAGTACCTGAAGTGGTAATTTTTTTCTGGGCAAATAATGTGGTGCTTAATAAAGCAATTGCAAGGGTAAGCGTTGTGAACTTCATATTATGTTTAATTTAATTGTTGAATATTTATTTGCTGATGGCACATCTTTTAAAAGTGATGAACTCTGTTTCAAGTATTGAGCTGTAAGCCCCGCCACTGCAAGAACCTTTAATAATTACCTTATCACCTTCTTTTATTAATTTGGCTTCAGCTATATGTTGTTGTTGAAAAGCAAAAATGATATAGCCATCAGCATCAGGCGAAGATATTTTTAAATTAACCGAGCTATCCGCCTTTTCTATAGTTGTCACTACTCCTGAAACAGCAATTATTTTCTCGCTGTATTTAACATTAGCAAGACTATCATTTTTTTTAAATTCTTTTATCAGGATAACTGCATCTACGGTAAATGCCGGTAATTCTGTACTGGTATCTTTAAACTTAACTGTAAATATGTACCAAATTGCAAGCAATCCTATTGCAAACATAACAAGGGCTGCAACAATAAATTTTTTTGCATTAAGTTTAAAAGAAGCCATTTGTTAAAAATATTTAGTAAAAAATCTGAGATGCAAATGTACAATGTTTAAACATTGATTATTAATAGTTACCCTAAAATTGATAATTTATTATCACAGATCAATGGTAAAAATGTTAATGTTTAACGTATCTGTAATTAAATGCAAAAAACCTTGTTAATATCCAAACAAAAATATTTCATTAAGGGTATTATTGTATAGGTTAATAGAAATTCGTTAATTTTGTTGCATAAATTTAAAAATTTATAATTTGTTTTTTACTTGATTCCTTTATTGAATTAACTCATTAAATATTATGACAAAAAGAGATTCATTCGTGTTTTCAGAAGCATCTGAACCCCATCGTATTCGAACCAAAGAAATTTTAAAGCAACATCCTGACATCAGAAAATTAATTGGTAAAAATCCGAATACAATTTTCGCAATTATTGGTTTGGTTACTTTACAAATTGGAATGTCGTGGTTAGTAGCCGATAAATCCTGGTGGCTGGTATTTATTGCGGCTTATTTAATTGGTGCATTTGCAGATCATGCTTTATTTGTTATGATTCATGAATGTGCCCATAGATTATTGTTTAAAAAACCTGAAACAAACAGGCTTGCGGGTATTTTAGCCAATATGCCACAAATATTTCCTTCTTCAGTTTCTTTTGAAAGGTATCATATTAAACATCATTCTTTTCAGGGTGTACATGAACTTGATGGGGATTTGCCAAATAAGTGGGAGGCTAAATTAATTAATAATTATTTTATTGGTAAAGTGATCTGGTTATTATTTTATCCTTTTTTTCAAATATTTCGTATTGCACGTTTAAAGGAAATTAAACCTTTTGATACTTGGGTAGCCATCAATTGGTTGGTTCAAATAGCCTTTGTGGTTGCTGTTTCTTTAATTTTAGGTCCAAAGGCAATTGTATTTTTATTGGCTAGTTTTTTCTTTTCTGTTGGTCTTCATCCATTGGGTGCAAGATGGATTCAGGAACATTATTTAACACACGGCGAACAGGAAACGTATAGTTATTACGGTCCTTTAAATAACGTGGCTTTTAATGTTGGTTTCCACAATGAGCATCATGATTTTCCATCAATTCCATGGAACAGGTTGCCTCAGATCAGAGCGGGTGCACCTTCCTTTTACAATACTTTATTTTTTCATACCTCCTGGACCAAATTATTTTTTCAATTTCTTTTTGACAAGGAAATATCTTTATATTCCCGCATAGTAAGAAATGATCGTGGTAAAGTTAAATTAACAGATGAATCGAAGCCTGATGTAGATGTTATTAACGCCAACAGATCTGCTAATATCGTTGCTAATTAAGGTAAGAATTGTTATATTTTTGAAATGAAAAGCACTACAGGCTAATAGTTTGTGGTGCTTTTTTATATAATCTAGTTAGTAACTTTTGAGCTATCTTAAAAAAAAATAAGCGTACTTCGTTTTAATATTTTCATACATAAAAACTATATACAATAATTCATGGCAACTACAAAAATTACGGTCAACAACAATGGCTCACTTAAAATTGAAGGAGATATTGAAATGGTAGATAAAAATGGCACTCCATATAATTTAGGCGGCAGGGAAGTAATAGGAATATGCCGTTGTGGTTTATCTAAAAATAAGCCGTTTTGTGATGGTTCTCATAAAGGTCATTTTGAACATGAAGCAATAGCATTTGATCTTCCTCCTAAAAAAGTAATTTAACTGTTCCGGTTAATTTCAAACCAATACAGAACGAAGCTGGTATGCATGTTTCCTAAGGGGAATATGCATTTTTTTTTAACTGATAAATCTTTCAAGATAATTATGTTTTGAAAGATTTGGGGTAATCGGGGACAGTTTACGGATACGCTTTTATTTGAGCACTTAAACACCTTAACTTAACGGAATTGAAAATGAATATTCTTTGCAATTGTTTTTTCCGCATATTTTTTGTATAAATGAAAGCTGTTATTTGGATAACTACAAACAAAATTAAATGCAGATTGTATTCGGCTAGTGATGTACTGTTAGTTTTCGTCATACCCGTAATACAATAATTTTAAAATGGAAGAAGAAAGACATTATACCAACAGAAGTGGCTGGCTAAGAGCTGCAGTTTTAGGAGCAAATGATGGTATACTATCTACCACAAGTATTGTTATTGGCGTAGCTGCTGCAAGTAGTACAAGAAATCCTATTATTTTGGCTGCACTTGCCGGACTGGTTGCGGGCGCCCTATCGATGGCTGCCGGGGAATACGTTTCTGTAAGTTCCCAGGCGGATATTGAGGCTGCTGATTTATTAAGGGAAAAAAAGGAACTGGAAGATACCCCTGAAATTGAATTGCAGGAACTAGCTGAACATTATCAAACAAGGGGACTGGATGCTGCCTTGGCATTGGCTGTAGCAACACAACTTACAAATAAAAATGCATTGGAAGCTCATGCCAGGGATGAACTGGGAATAAATGATATGACGCAACCAAAGCCTTTGCAGGCGGCTTTTGCCTCAGGTGCTTCTTTTATTTCGGGAGGGTTGTTACCCTTTTTGGTATCTTTTTTCGCGCCGATAAATCATATGGTATTTTGCCAATATTTTTTTGCTATCGCAGCACTTGCACTTTCGGGTATTGTAGCTGCAAAAGCAGGGGGCTCCAATATTAGGAACAGTGTTATCAGAATTTGTTTTTGGGGAACCATTGCAATGGGAATTACAGCCTTAGTAGGCTATTTATTTGGCGTAAAAATGGCATAAAATGATACCCTGCGAATTATAAATCACAATAATTAAGGAAATGTTTTTCCCAAATATTTTAACCTGTAAAAAAGGATTTGTAAATTAATATTTTATATAAGCCTGGCTAATGTTTACGCTGGCTGTGTCTTTTAGAACTTTTCAGTAATCAGGAAATTATTGGCAAAATGACAACAATATTAACTCAATGGTGATGTTTTATTATTATTAAACTCAATGGTAAAAGTAGTTCCAAAATTTTCTTTACTTTCTACCGAAACCACAGAATTATGCGATTTAAAAATTCCATAAGCAGCCGACAATCCCAATCCCATTCCATTTTTTTTCATTGTAAAAAAGGGCTCAAATAATTTGGACATTTGCTCTTCCGGTATCCCCTTTCCATTATCCTTTATAGTTACACTATAGGTGTTGGAGATAACTGTAAGCATAACCTGCAATTCACCTTGGCCTGCATCCATAGCTTCTACAGCATTAATGAATATATTGGAAAATCCTATTTGAAGCTTGTTTTTATCAGCCATAATATAAAGCGGGTTATCCGGATATTTTGTATGTAGTTTAATGTTTCGCAGTATAATTCTATCCATTGCAATTGATAGACCAGCCTCAATAATTTCTTGTAAGGAGTATTGTTCAAAATCAAGTTCCAGAGTTTTGGTAGAATCCAGTAATTCGGTGATCAGAAGATTTATTCGAAGGCTATTTCTTTGAATGATACCGATCATGGCTTTTTGCTGTTCATTATTGCCGGTAATAGTTTCTAAATGGTCTGCCGATAATTTTATATTGTTTAAAGGGTTTCTTATTTCATGCGCTAAAACCCTTACCAGTCGCTCGTTTGCAGCCAATTTTTCAGCATGTAAATTGGCTTTCTCTGCCTTTTTTATATTGGTTATATCATGTACAATACCGTGAATTATATACTCACCGGAGGTTACATTTTCCATCAAAAGCGAAAGCAGACAATTCTTTTTCTCCTTATCCTCATTAATTATTGTTATCTCAAGATCGTTAACATTTTTATGCTGTAGCAGACCTGTTTTAATATTTTCCTTTAATAAATTTTCTTCAATAAACTTATATAAATCCATTTCCAGAAGCTGCTTTTCATCCTTCTTAAATAGTTTGCAGGCAGCGGTATTTACTTCTTTGAATAACAAATTATTATCTGCAATAAATAGGGCATCTTTTGAGCCGGAGAAAAGGTTTCGATACTTACTTTCACTTTCTTTAATGATTTTTAAAGAGGCTGTTCTATCAAGGGAATAACGAACGCAACGTTCTAATTTTTCGGCACTTAATTCAGACTTTACAAGATAGTCTGTGGCACCAGTTTTCATAGATTCTACATCCAGTGCCTTATTACCATTGCCGGTAAGTAGTATAATTGGACTTTCACATTGTAAATGAACGGCCTCTTTTACAAGATCCAACCCGTTTTGAGCACCCAGCCGGTAATCAATAAAATAAACATCATGAAGCCCCAATTTAATTTGAGCCAAAGCATCACTTGAATTATTACACCAGTCTATTTTAAAATCAGTGCCTTCAATTTCACGGATAAAGTCAACCATAATAAAATAGTCATCTTCATCATCATCAATAATTAAGATTTTAACTGCTTCTCCGTTTAGCATATATTTTATAAGGTTTCAGGAAAAATAACAATCATTCTAACGCCATTCTTTTCATTGGCCACTGAATAAATAAACCCGCAGTGGTTTTTCATAATTTTTCTACATATAGCAAGACCCATGCCGCTTCCTGCAAAGCCGGCATTGCCATGAAAGCGAAAAAAAGGTTGAAAGATCTTTTCTTTTAGTGCGTCACTTATTCCAATTCCGTTGTCAATAAACTCAAATTTGTAGTACATCTTTTCGGAAGCTAAATTATATATTTCTTTTTCTTTTAACGATAAAAAATATGATTTTATTTCTATATGAGGTTTTTCCTCTTCACTTTTAAATTTGATCGCATTGTCAAGCAGCTCTTTAAAAACAGTTTTTACCTGCGGTTTATTAATTTTTAAAGCTGGTAATTCATTAAATATAATTGTAGCATTATTTGCATTTATTAAGGAGGTATTTTCTTCAATAACTTCTTTGATCAGGGCTGATAGGGCCGTTTCTGTAAATTTAATTCCATCGGTTTCCACAGCTGCATAAGCTGATAGCCTTTCTACCAGGCTATTCATTTCGGTAATGGCATTAAAAATCTTATCTGAATAAACCTGTAGCGCTTCGCTTTCTATTTTTGTTGCTTTTTGAAGAAAGCGATCAACAAGCGTAGCTAATTTTCGCAATGGGGCCTTTAAATCATGTGCAGCAATATTTATAAAGGCATCATTTTCTTGCCGGATTTCTTGAAGTTGCTCCTGGGAGGATGACAAAGCTGTTGTTAACTGCTCAATTATTATTTCGGTTGACAATTTTTGCACAGAGTTTCTCGTTAATGATTTAAAATATATTAAAATATTATAATGAGTTCAAAGATAGAAATTTTAATAATAGATGATGAGCAAGATTATTGTCTAATAATGAAACATTATTTTGAAGTAAAAAACTACAAAGTATCTCTTGCATTTACGTTAGCGGACGGCTTAGCAAAACTTCGTGAAAAAAATCCGGCTATTTTATTTTTAGATAATAATCTTCCGGACGGCGAAGGTTGGGATCACCTGGATGAAATTATTTTTAACCATCCTGCCATAAAAATTCATTTAATAAGTGCCTACAGAAACCGGAATCAAAATCCGGTAGAAACCAATATTTGGGTTTGGGAGAAACCCATTTCTTTAAATAAATTTGATGATTTTTTCTAAATATTTAATCAATAATACTAAGCGCAATAGGATAACATGTGTTTAAGCATGTTCTCCAGGTGCTGGATATTTGAGGGTTTAACCAGGTAATCGCAGGCACCCAATTCCAAACATCTGGTTTTGTATGACTGCGCATTTGAGGTACTCCAAATTATTTTAGGGATATGCAGCATTTTTTCACTCTGTTGTAATTTTTTTAAAATCTCGGCCCCGTTTAATTCGGGCATATTGTAATCCAGCACTAACAAACAAGGTAAATGCTCTTCCTGCATAGCTTCAATATAATTTATCAATTTTTGGCCATTATTTATAAATTGTAAATACAAGTCAGCATTTATAGATTCAAAAACCTCCTCCAAAATTTCCTGGTCATCTAAATCATCTTCGCCAAGAAGGATAAACTTTTTTCCTTTACTAGTTTCTTTGTCTTTTTGATTTTTCATAAAACAGTTTTGGCAGTAAAATATACTACAAGGTATATATTTTTAATAAATATAAACTCCTAAAAAAAATTTATTTATTGAGTTATATTAAAAATTTATTTAACATTGTATTTGTCTTTTAAAACACTTTATTTGCGCGTTCGTTTACTCAATTCGTCAACCGATAAATATGAATAAAAAAAATAACGACTCCATAAAAGCAAGGTCTGTATCGGCAAAAATTCAAACTCCTGATAAAAAACCAAAACCGATTATCAAGAATAGGCCGGCAGAAATAAAATCCTCAACAAAAAAAAACGTTAACATATCCCGGCCGGCATTTCAATTTCAGGATGGCTTTCACAACCACGAATTATTACAGGTATTAGGTGAGGTTAGAAGTGGTAATTTTTCGGTACGCATGCCCATTGACAGAATTGGCATCAGCGGTAAAATATGTGACACCTTAAATGAAATAATATCGCTTAACGATACGCTGGTACAAGAATTAAATCTTGCCCGAAATACCATTGGCAAACAAGGGCGGTTAAACCATCGGGTAGAATTACCAAGATCATCACGCGGTTCCTGGAACACCGCTGTGGATGCCATCAATAGCCTTATTTCAGATCTGGTGCATCCCACCATTGAAATTGCACATGTAATAAGTTCCGTAGCAAAAGGTAATCTTTCGCAGGAAATGCCACTACAAATTGGCGACCATTTATTGCAGGGAGAATTTGGTAGAATTGCCAAGGAAGTAAATGATATGGTGAAGCAGTTAAACCTGTTTTCGATGGAGGTAACCCGGGTGGCAAGAGAAGTAGGTTCGGAAGGTATTTTAGGTGGACAGGCAAAAGTTAAAGGGGTAGCCGGCGTGTGGAAAGACCTGACAGATTCTGTAAACCAGATGGCGGGTAACCTTACCGGACAGGTACGTAATATTGCTGAAGTAACCACTGCCGTAGCAAAGGGCGATCTGTCAAAAAAAATTACAGTAGATGTTCAGGGCGAAATATTGGAATTAAAAAATACCATCAATACCATGGTAGATCAGTTAAATTCTTTTAGTTCGGAAGTAACGCGTGTGGCAAGGGAGGTAGGTACCGATGGAAAATTAGGTGGTCAGGCCGAAGTTAAAGGTGTTGCAGGAACCTGGAAAGATCTTACAGATTCTGTAAACCAGATGGCGTCCAACTTAACCGGACAGGTTCGAAATATTGCAGAAGTTACAACAGCCGTGGCTCGGGGCGATTTATCCAGAAAGATAACGGTGGATGTAAAAGGCGAAATATTAGAATTAAAAAATACCATCAACACCATGGTGGATCAGTTAAACTCCTTTAGTGCCGAGGTAACCCGTGTGGCTAGAGAGGTAGGATCGGAAGGGAAATTAGGCGGACAAGCAACGGTAAAAGGTGTAGGCGGTGTATGGAAAGATCTTACAGAATCAGTTAACCAGATGGGTTCTAATTTAACAGCCCAGGTACGCAATATTGCAGATGTAACAACGGCTGTAGCCAATGGAGATCTCTCAAAAAAAATTACGGTTGATGTACAGGGGGAGATATTGGAATTAAAAAATACCATCAACACCATGGTGGATCAGTTAAACTCTTTTGCATCAGAAGTTACAAGGGTGGCATTGGAAGTAGGTACCGAAGGAAAGCTTGGTGGCCAGGCCAAAGTACAGGGCGTTGGTGGTACCTGGAAAGATCTGACAGATTCAGTAAACC
>JAYTHI010000347.1:0-8708 GCA_043732685.1 Ferruginibacter sp.
GCAAAAATTAAAGATAATCGAGCTCTTTAGTATTCAAATCTTTTTATTATTAAGCATGGCTTCGCCTATGTAAGTCACAGCTTAAGAACAATAAAACGATTTTAAATTCTAGTTGATTGATTATCAGTTAACTATATATAAATTAACATTCTACTTATTGTATAGTTTCCAAAATTAATATATAAATAAACATAATATATATAATAACGCATGATCATTTAGTAAAATATGTTTTAAAAGGCTTTTTCATCCCCTTTAAATACTTTATAAATGGTTAAAAATATTATGCGCACATCTAACCAAACAGTCCAATTTTCGAGATACCATAAATCACTGATGACCCTCATTTTAATTTGCTCATCGTCTGTAATTTGGCCACGGTATCCATTAATTTGAGCCCAACCTGTTATGCCGGGTTTTAAAAATTGTCTAATCATAAACTGATCAACTAGTTTTGAATAATCTACGGTATGTTTAACCATATGTGGTCTGGGTCCTACCAAACTCATCTCTCCTTTTAAAACATTTAAAAATTGTGGAAATTCATCTATGCTTGTTTTTCTTATAAACCTGCCAACCCTGGTAATTCTATTATCATTCTTAGTAGCTTGTCTGGAGTCTGCTTCATTGTTTACCCGCATACTTCTGAATTTATAACAGCGAAAACTTTTATTGTTTTTGCCGGTACGCAATTGAGAAAAAATGATTGGACCTTTTGATTCTAAATAAATTAAAAGCCCAATAAGCGGGATAAGCCAGGATAAAATAAATACCACCACCAAAAAACTGATGATCATATCCAGGGCCCGTTTTTTAATTCTGTTGCCAACATCATCAAGCGGCTCGCTACGGAGCGACAATACAGGCATGTCGCGTATATAATCTATGTATACCGGTTTATTAATAAATAAAGACAGATCCGGAACTATTTTAAAACGAATACATTCTTTTTCGGCTATACTCATTAATTTATAGATGTACTTATTTTGTTCCGGAGTAATGGTTGAAAATATTTCTTCTACCTCATATTGTTTGGCTATTTGAATGGTATTATTAATACTGGCTAATATGGGGTGTTTAGACAATTCAGTAACATTGTCTTCGTCTTCTGTAAAACCAATTAGCTGGGTGTTAATACCTTCTTCTTCAAAGTAACTTTCCAGTTTTTTGGCAGTAGCATTATAACCAATTATTAGAATTTTTTTATAAATAAAATCCTTCGATTTAAAATGATAATTTATACCCAGGTATAAAAAACGATTAAAGGTTAGTCCTATACAAAAATTAATAAAAGTTAAAAAGATAAAGAACCGGCTGATCTCGAATTTGCGCAAGAAAAAGAGATAAAGTAAAATGGCGATAACCCAAAGCAGGTATACCTGAACGGTTCTTTTGGTAAAGGATTCAAAACTTATGATATTATTATCAGAGTAGGTTCTTGTAACAAATGATAATAAAAACCAGAAAACATTTAATACCAACCAAAACTCTACATAAGAGCGTGATGAAATAGGACCAATTTTTTGTTCAAAAAGAAACCCGGAAATTAAAAAAATCAGGTTTAAAATGATAAAATCCAATCCAATTAAGGATACTTGTAAGTAATATTTAAATTGCCTGTTCATAGCTCTTGTGGTTAATGGATTAATGATTTTTTTAAATGTTTGTCAAAAAAAAGCTTCCATTTTTTTATTGGTCGAAATAGCATTTTTATACCGTCAACTACAATTACATCGTCAATGACGTTAATGGTATGAATGCCATTTTTAAAGGCACTGTTTTTTTGGGGTTTGATGTTTAAGTAATATTCTTCTTCAAAATCGTTCTCGGTAAGGCAGGTAATTTTATTTATGGTAATAGATTCTCCATAATACCGGCTGCAGTTTTGGGCTGGCCTATACATTTCGCCATCCACCATTATAATATTACCGGCAGGTCTGGAGCCATCAGCATTATCTTTTACCGGATTTTTTGGATGTGCTTTATAATCGCCAAAAAAACTATCTGCATAATAAATGTACAATTGGCGATGATCAAAACCATTTGCGGCTGAGGTTGCAAAAAGCCAATATTTATCCTTGTGTTTAAATACGGTCGCATCCAGCAGAGGCAGGTTATTAATTAATACTTTTTCATTACAAAGTATATACTGATCCTGATCGAATTGCCAGGCAGAAACTTTATTTAGTGCACTGGTTTCCGGAATAATATAAATAATATTATCTTCAATAAAAATAAAGGGATACGAGGAATGTTTTTTCGTGTCAAGAATTTGTTTAGCAGTGTTTGGCTGAAAATTCTTATCAATACCGGTTAAAAATATCTTACCATATTTTGAGGGATCAGACATTGAAAAACTTTCATACAGCAAATTAAGCTTACCATCTTTACCCTTAAAAATAAAAGGATCGGCTATTGAAGTATTATCCCGCTGCGGCATCCAGTTAAAGGAAAGATCACATTTTTTGTTGCGTATAATTTGGTGTATATCGCTTCTGCTAAAGCCAATATTCCATTGCATAATGCAACAAATCTTCTTGTATAGTAGGGGTAAATTCATTAAAGTTTTAATGGATGAATCTTTATTTATATTTGATTGCTATAATTTGCCCTTAAGCCGTAACAATTTTGAAAGTTTTTTAAAAAACCAATAATTATAAGAGTAATAATCAATGCATTCCACCACTGTACCTCCAAACAGTAATTTATAATTATTGATACCTTTTAAACTTTCATCATCGGTATCTTTTGCAAAACCTCCAAAATCAAAAATCTTATATCCATTTTCTTTAAAATAAAAAATATCTTTTACGGTGAGGTATTTATTGGCCCTACCTATTAAATTTCTATCGTACTGTTCATCTAACCTTTTTGTAGCAGAATGGAGGTGACGAACTATCCCTAATTCATCATCAACCAGGTAACTGTGTGCTGCCAAAATTTTACCATTATTTACTGCGAAACTCATTTTTAAAAAATCACCCATGGCGGTAACTTTTTCTTTAGAAGTTATGAAGGTGTTTTTTTTAATGGCAAACTCATTAAAAAATGCTACAAACGCTTCTATATCTCTATGAAAATAACAGGCTGTACCCTCATTTTCTGCAATTTTAGTTTGCTGTCTTATTTGTTTGGAAAATTTGGAGGTAATTTCATCTTCACCTTTTAATAGATCCAGTTCAAGCGTGTGAGAGATTTCTTTAACGCCGGGTATTTTTTTATCATCATTATTTTTTAAATGATAAAATGCATTCAGTGAAAAAATATTCCGAATTTTAAATTGATAAGTAAACCAGGATTCAGAAACAGTAAAAAATGAAACTTTATTATTATATTTTATCATCAACTTTTTAGTTCATTTAGTTTTGAAAACGTGTAATACTATGTAATCGTATAAATAAGTATTATATTATATAATAACAGTTATTATTATATAATTAATAACCTATTATATATATATTACTATCATATAAATATTGCAATCGGGTAGAAAACAAGTAAGTATTAAAAAAGAAATTTGGACAAACCCTGCAGGGTGTGGAACTATTTAATGTATTATTCTTGCGTTTACAGGTATTTAAGACACGAGTTTACCTCTTTCAAAGCCATAGCTAAATATATCAACATTTGATTTGTCTACTTCGGCTGTAACAATGTATCCCAGTGATGGAAGGGTAAGTTTAATATGCGTATTTTTCACAGACATTAATTTACCATTAATATCAATTTGAGGTTCACTAAAGTATTTTGCAATTCCTTCTGTATTAACCAATGTTTTTTCAATTTTTACATTTGAATATTCTTTTGTAAAATGTTGAAGATTGGCTATTTCATCATTTTTAATAATGGCGGGCTTACCTAACCAATAAATAAAATTTATAACACAGTTTGTTTGTTTTATTAGCACCATTTCTTCATCTGTAATGTGCACAAAAACAAAAGAAGTTATTAAAGGAATATACGCCATTTTCCTCTTATTAGATTGATAATCAGTAACAATTCGGTTTAACGGACAGTAATTTATAATTTTTCGTTTGGCCAATAAAGCCGCTACTTTTTTTTCGCAATTTGCTTTTGTGTAAATAGCATACCAATTTTTTTTCATCTGTTTATTTTTTTTAAGTAAAAAAAATGCAGATTCTCAATGGATTAGATAAGGTCTTTTAAGTGGATATTAGAATCTAATTTTAAACGCAGCACGGAAAAATTGTACCAATTTTAGTTTTTGCTACTAAAAATATTTTTTGATTTCTGTTTTTTATTGTCATAGCTATAAACATAATTATAGCCGTAACCATAATTGTTTTTAAAGAAACCCCTTGTTTTTACACCATTAAAAACAATTGCAGGATTTTTTATTGGATTAACGCTCATATTATCATCAATTCGTTTGATGAGCATTTTAGGGGTAAATTTATGCCGCACCACGTACAATGTAGCATCACACAGGGATGACAATAAATAGGCATCAGTTATTAATAAAATTGGAGCTGCATCTATTACAACTACATCAAAATCCTGATCTAATTTGTTAATGAGGTGCTGTACTTTGCCATTCTCTAAAAGTTCTGATGAATCCTGCTGCAAACTGCCTGAAGAAATATAAAATAAATTTTCACTTCCTGAAATTTTGTAAATTATCTGATCAATACTTTTTTCCCCAATAAGGTATTCACTTACACCCTGTTGCTCTTTTATCCCAAATAATTTCCCCAAACCGGGATTGTGGAGGTCCATATCAACCAATACAACTTTTTTACCTGTTAAGGAAATACTTGTAGCAAGATTAGCGGCTATAAAACTTTTTCCTTCACCCGAAATACTGGATGTAATAAGGATCTTTTTACTATCAGCATTTATACCTAACGATAATAAGGAAACCCTTAACTTTCTAAATTCTTCTGCAATAACCGTCCTCCTGCCCTTCTCAACAACAAGACCCTCGTTACCCGGACCAAAAGAAACCTCTCCTATAATTGGAATATTGGTTAATCCTTCAATTTCTGTTCTGTACAAAATTTTAGGACTTAAAGCCTCCTTTGCAGTTATAAAAACAACTGGACAACCGATACCTATGGCGATGGCAACTAAAAAAATCATTAATCTTTTAGGACTAACCGGAAACGGTGAGGCCATCGCATTGTTAACTACTTTACTATCTGATATGGTGGATGCATAAGACAATTCACTTTCTTCTCTTTTTTGAAGTAAAAATTGATAGATGCCATTTTTTATATTCTGATCCCGTGTAATTTCTACCAATTGCCTTTCTTTTTGAGGAATGGCGGTTAAGGCACTTGTATAACCTCCCCCGGTAGCATACAAACTATTTCTATTTTTTTCAAGATTTTGACGCTGACTTTTAATATTACTTATGATGGTAGGTTTAATTCTGTTTATCTGCTCTACTACCGATTGTAACAAAGGATTATTTTCTGCAACAGTAGGTTTTAATTTGTCATATTGCATTTGCAACTGACTTAAATTATTCATTTGCTGCGTAAGTGTTGGATCGTTAACACCAAGTGTAGAAGGTAACATACCAACATTATCAGGAGAAGAAGCAGCTGTTTGCAACTGATCCATGGCACCAAGCTGCATATTTATTTCACTTAATCGCCTGTCATTTGCACTTACGTTTTCTAAATATAACTGACCCTGACGGCCAATATCAACCGCTCCGGTACCTGCTTTATACTGTTGAAGTTTATGTTCAATAGAATCAAGGTCTTTAGAAATAATACTTAGTCTTGCTTCAATAAAGGTTAATGTATTTTTCGCAAGCGTATTTTTTTCCGTAAGGGCAGCATTACCATAGGCCACAATTAATTCATTTAATATATCTTCCGCTCTTTGCGGTACATCATCGGTAAAGCTCAGGTCTATCACGCTGGATAATTTACCGGAGGGCACTACTTTTAAACCATTTATTATTCCTGCTGTAACGTTTAAAGAATTAAAAAGCGAAAAGAAAAATGGCTTGGTGTTGGAGTTTTCAATGTATTTCGGATTGGGTGAAAACTTTAAAACACCAAATGGGGTATGTAACCATTGATTAATTGGACCACTAAAGGTTTTATTTAAAACTACCGTACCTTTTTTTAAATCAAAATCAAAATCCACCTTGAGAACTTCGCTGATGGAATCCGGATTATAAGCCTCAATGGTAAGCGGGCAAATTTGATAGGCAGAAATGGTATTTATTTTTCCCTCCTGAGAAATTGGTGCATACAAATGGAGCTTTTTAACAACAGCATTCATTAATGACCTGGACTGCAGCACTTCAACTTCATTTTCAATAATTTTTTTACTATTGATCAAATCCAGTGATTCAACAAATTTGGAATCATCATTACCCTTTTTTTCATCCTTTATGATCATTGTGGCAGAAGCTTCATATTTAGGAATTGCATATCTTAAATATAAAAATGCGCCGGCCAGAGACAGGGCTAAAAAAACTAGAAAAAGCGGCCAGTATGGAAGATAAGTTCCAAATAATTGAATTATTGATGACTCTTCTTTTTTAACCGGTGGCTTCGTAAATTTTGCTTGCATTTAATTAAATTCTTTAAATTTTAATAATTCTGTCCAAAGCCAAAATAATAACAGATAATCCTGACAAAATTATTGGCAGCGTTTGTTTAAAATTATTTGTACTCGCAATTTTATCTTTATTTGCTTCAACATATACAATGTCATTTGGTTGTAAATAATAAAAAGGGGATGTCAAAAAGGAAGGTGCATTTAAATTAATGCGCTTTACCATTCTTTTTCCATTACTTTCCCGCACCAGCAACACATTTTCTTTTTTTCCAAAAATTGTAATATCCCCGGCTAATCCGAGTGCTTTTAATAAAGATATCTTTTCACTTGGTACATTTATTACGGTAGGCCGTCCTACTTCACCAAGCACAGTAACTTCATAATTTAATTGCCTAATTGTAACAATAGGATCTTTAAGCAGCTTCTTTTCCAATAAAATATCTGTTATCCTTTCCTTTATAACCTTACTTGTATATCCGGCAACGCTAATACTGCCTAAGATTGGTAATTGAATGGATCCATCAGAACCCACTAAATAACCTGCTCCGGTTTGGTTATTGGTGGTACTTGTAACCGTACTGCCATTAAAGTTATTAGTAATATTAAATAAGGCAGAAGCATCTGCACTTAAACTGGTAATGGTAATTCCCAACAAATCATTTTTTTGTATAAGCGGTAAAATAGTATCTGCACTATTTTCAATAAAATTGGCATCCGTTGCATCATTGAAATATGTTGTTTTTCTTGTATTTACGCAAGAAACCATGCTACAGATCAAAAGAGTTAAAAAAATGAGGTAAATCGATGTTTTGTACATATTAATGGTTATATAGTTATCACTATTTCTATATGAAATAATTTCTTCATTTAAAGGAAAGCAAAAGGCAACTGAAAACTATAAGAGACACAATATGTCTACTAATATAATTAAGAGGGATATTCAAAGGAATTAAGGTAAATGTGCAATCGTTGTGGTGAGGTCTTGCAAATGAGATTGGATGGATTAAGGTAAAACACTGTTAGACAATTCAATGTTTCATTTAAAGATCAAAAGTAATTATTATATATCAATATTCCAAGAAACCAGCATTTAAAATTGGATATAAAAATCATATAATAAAATTATAATATATTATACATAGTAAATAATTATAATTAGATGATTAGCGGTTAAAAATGATATAATAACCTGTTATTACCTTTAGTTGTCGCAAAAAAAAATCCTTTCGTAACAGAAAGGATTTTTTTATAATTCAATTAATTATTTTACCATTTATCAACCTCTTCGGTACTGCCATTATCAAGTGGTGGCTGATAAGTGGCCTCCTCAGGTGCTATAGCTGTAGTAAGAATTGGTGTATGCTCTTGTTTTTCGGTAAAAGATGCATTTTCATCAAATGATGAGGTTTGTTGCTGACCATCTTCACCTTCATAAGGCGTATCATGATTGAAAGCATCAAAATCAAAATCCGGCATTAATTCTGTTTTTACATGATCAATTGCCTCGGCTAATCCTTTTATAAACTTATTAAAATCTTCTTTATACAAAAATATTTTATGTCTGTCGTATCCGTCAGAATCAAAACGTTTACGGCTTTCTGTAATAGTAAGGTAATAATCGCTACCCCTGGTTTCTCTTACATCAAAAAAATAAGTTCTTCTCTTACCTGCACGGATGCGTTTACTGTAAACACTTTCCATTTTTTTGTCATTATTTTCGTACGCCACAGTTATAAAATTTTTTATTAAAATTGATTATAAAATATCAGTTACCCTACAAAGATAAATTTGTTTTTCAAATAGCAAAATATTCCTGCTTTTTAAACAAATATGTAGTTTTAAGCAGGCTTAACATTATAAACTTGTATACGCAGCTGCAACCTGTTATATAATTTTTTTGGATTAGGTAGATAAGTCGCAAAAGCAGTATAGCCAGAGCTGTATAACTTTTAGATAATTTAAAAGTGTACTTCAAGCATTTTGATTCGCAGACTTATTTGTGTTTAATTTTTATATTTTATCAATTCAAATTTTACATTTTCAATAAATAATGCCCTTCGCAGTATGCCTTTTAAAACACCAGTAATTGCATAAGCCGCCTCTTTGGGTTCGGTCCGCCTTGGGGCGGATTCAATAAAAAATGCGCAGCTTATTTTTTTTGAAAG
>JAYTHI010000348.1:0-8687 GCA_043732685.1 Ferruginibacter sp.
GCAAAAATTATACGACATTTTAAGGCATATAACAGATAAGGGAATTATAGGAATTGATATGCTACAGTATAGTAAGAAAAATTCGATTCCCTTACTGGACGCACTGGGAAATCGGATGCGCCGTACCTATACAAAAGGATTGCCCGGTAGCAATATTCGCAAGGCCTTAGCCTATTGCCTGAATCGATGGGACAAATTAAGTTTGTATGAGACTACGGCTACCATAGTCATTGATAATAATCCGGTAGAGAACAGCATTCGGCCAATTGCAATCGGAAGAAAGAAATTATCTTTATGCAGGCAGCCATGCAGCAGCACAGTGCGCAGCTATGTTTTATAGTTTACTTGTCATCTGTAAAAATAATAAGGTCAATCCTTATCACTGGGTTCATGATCTGCGCTCAACCGGATTCCTACACTTCCAATCAACAGGATAAATGAACGACTCCCACAAAACTGGAAATCCAGCGCCACCATCTAAACGCAATATGAAAATACTATTTTTCTAATAACAAGGAGGGTGTTGGTCGGGTGCTTACTTTTTAATGTTACTTTTCTAAAACCAATACTATTGATCACTTAAAACTTTAAATAAAATGGCATTAAAAAATTTGGTATATAAAATCAACTCAATTTCCTTTCGCATTATCGTATCACTTAACTAGGGAGTTTAGATATTTACCTTCAGTTATTTTATATTGATGGTATTAGTATTAGTGCATTGCAGTATTTTTCTGAACCATCAAACGAAAAACTTTAAAATAAAGTAGTAAGTGCTTGTATTAGCATTCACCACATTATTATCTCCCCAAATTCTACTATTATTTTTATACTATTATTTTATTTTTTATAAACATATATTAATCAAAATTTTAAAAATATTAAATTTTATATAGTAATCAATAATGTAAAATATCCGCTCTATTGATATTCTAAGTATTGCCTTTTAAAATACTAATAAATATAGTAAAATATTAATAAATAGTTCATAGGTTGGTATTTTGTTTATGTATTAATACAATAAATTTTTTTCTGCTAAACGTTTTACCTCAAAGCCCTTTATTTTAACATAAAATCAATTCCTGACTATCCTTCAATAGGCCCGCTGGCATTATACATTCAAAAGCTCCCCTTAATTGCTTATACATTTATTTAATTTTCGTCTCTTGCGTTGGTTTAAAAATTTTAGCATTTATCTTTTTAAAGTAAATAAATAAATAATTTAATAATAATATATATACAATTTTTAATGTTAACTAATTAATAATCAATGCTTAATGGATATTTTTATTAGCTTTGTTGATATTTTCAAAGCACCCCTTATTAACAATGACATCAAATAATAGCTGTAGATCCAATCCTTTAAATAATAAATTATTATTTAAAACCGGCGAAATGTCCGAAGTAATCAATACAAAAGATTGGTGCAACACGCCAATTGGTTGTCAGGATGCCTGGCCTCAATTTTTAATTTCAAATATTTATACCGTACTTTTCTCTAATTCACCGGTATTTTTATTGTGGGGTGCACAAAATTTTTGTTTTTATAATGATTCATTTTATAAAAGTTTTGGTGCTGTTATTGAACCTAAAGAAAAATTGGGTGCACCCGCAGCAGACTGTTTGTTGCAGCTTTGGCCCATCATTAATCCCATTGTTATCCAGGTATTAAAACATGGCGACATCATTACTTCGCCGCCCAAAAAAATAGCGCTGCTTATCAATGGAATCGCAGCAATTACCACCATTAGTTTTACCGTTATTCCAATGGATAGTAGTGCCAGAACCCACGGCGGTGTGTTGGTATGTTGTACTGAAATTGATTTAAATAATAACCCCACCTTACCTATCAATAACACACACCAACAAAATTTTCCCCTTACTATTGTACCAACTGCGCTAGCCACAACCAATCGTATATTAACCCATTTTGAAGTCCGGTTTTTACAATTGGCCAGCTCCAGAGAAGGCGGGCACTTATTACTGCGGGGTGCAGATTTTATTATTGAAATGGCCAATGCGGCCTACCTCAAAATTATTAACAAAACATCCGCTGATATTATTGGTAAAGCATTTTTTACGTTGCTGCCGCAAGCAAACCAAGTCTTACAAACTGCCCTCACCATAATTTTACAAACCGGAGCCACCCATACTTTAATAGAACAGCCTTTTGTAACAGATACTGCCGGAATAATTAAAACCCGGTATTTAAATTATACCTATCAGCCCTGCATGGATTCCGGAGGGGAAATTTGTGGCATCACCTGTATTGTAGACGATGTAACAGCTTCTGTAGATACCAAATTTGCCATTATCGAAAAGGACAAGCAATTCAAGCAATTGCTGATGCAATCTCCGCTGGCCATCGTAATTTTTAGAGGGCCTGATTTTATAATTGATACGGTTAATAACCAAATGCTTACAAAATTTTGGCACAAAGCAGAAACAGAGGTGGTTGGTCAACCTTTTTTGGATATTTTCCCCGAATTACGTCAACAAAAATACCCTGCCTTGCTCGCCAGAATTTTTAAAACCGGCAAAAACTACCACGATTCAGAAACAAAGATTGAACTAAATACTGCAACCGGTAAAAATACTTTTTATGTAGATGCCACTTATTCTCCTTTATTTGATTTAGATGGTGGCGTATCCGGTATAATGGTCACCGCCAGCGATGTTACCCTTACCGTAAAAACCAGGGCGCTGTTGCAGTTGAAAGAAACGCAATTGCAAATTACAACAACAGCCAGTAGGCAGGCTACTTATGAATTGGATTTTACTAATGACACCCTTACACATTGTGAAAATCTTGCTAAAATTTATGGCCTTCCTTCTTTCATAAAATTAACCCATCAGGAGATATATGCCTTTTTTCATCCCGATGATAGTATAGAGGTTGTTGAAAAGGCCTATATAGCATCTCAAATTACGGGTGTGTTGGTTTTTGATGCCCGGATAATTTGGCCTGATAAATCGGTACACTGGATTAGAACCCAGAGCCGAATGATGTACACTTCCGCAAATGTGCTGTATAAAATGGCAGGTACGGTAATGGACATCACCATTGAAAAAGAAAAAGATGAATACATCATGAAACTGGCAGCCATTGTAGAATCTTCCATCGATGCCATTGTTGGTACCCGGCTGGATGGCAGCATCTCTACCTGGAATGATGCAGCTGTAAACTTATTTGGCTACACTGCGCTTGAAATGATAGGGAAGCCCCACAGGTCGCTTTTTGATGCAGAGCACAACCCCCTTAAAGATTTTATTGCCAATGATAACGCGAACCAGAAATTTTGTTTTGAAACTACCTTTGTAAAAAAAGATGCTTCCGTTATTGATATTTCCTGCACGGTATCGCCTATAAAAAATTGTAGCGGACAAATTATTGGTACCTCAAAAATTGTGCGTGATATTACCAAACAAAAAATAATTCAAAACGCAATAATTAGCAGCGAATCCAGATTTAGGTTATTGGCCGAAGCGATGACTCAATTAATTTGGACCAGCAACGGCGATGGGGTGCCCGATTATTTTAATACCGCTATTCAAAGATTTACAGGCGTTAGCAATGAAGACATTTTAAAAATGGGCTGGCTGCAATTTGTTCATCCGGAGGAACGGGAGAATAACTTAAAAAAATGGATCGCCGTTGTTGAAGCCGGATTAGATTTTTCCATTGAACACCGCCTATTAAAACATGATGGTGAATACATTTGGCATTTAACAAGGGCCGTGCCGCAGCGGGATGCCAATAATAAAGTGATATCCTGGGTTGGTACCTGTACCGATATTCATGAAATAAAAAAAAATGACCAGAATCGTGATTTTTTTATAAGCATGGCGAGTCATGAATTAAATACGCCCGTTACTACCATTAAGGGTTATGTAGAAATTTTAATAGAAGAATATGGTAGTAAAGGAGATCAGTTTTTTAATAGTTCTATCGCCAATGTGCACAAACAAATTAAAGTGCTAATGGCCCTGATTACTGATTTATTGGATCTTTCTAAAATTAAGGCCGGTGTGGTGGACCTATATAAAGAACATTTCTATAGCCTTGACTTTATAACTGAAAACCTGAATAACCTTTCTGCCATTCACCCGGATTATACCCTCGATTTTGTTGAAAAAGAACAGGTGCTGCTATTTGCCGACCGCGGTAAAATGGATAGGGTGTTGTTAAATATTTTAACCAACGCCATTAAATATTCTCCCCATAATAAGGTTATAAAAATTTATTGTAAAGTGGCAGGTGACCAGGTAATATTCAGCGTGCAGGATTTTGGTATCGGCATCAGCAAAATAAATCAGCAAAAAATATTTCAACGCTTTTTTCGCATTTCAGGAAAGAGTGAAAAAACCTACCCCGGTTTTGGCATCGGTTTATTTATTGCCGCCGAAATAATAGAAAAACATCAAGGTGAAATTGGACTCGAAAGCACACCGGGAGAAGGTTCTGTATTTAATTTTTCGATCCCCATAACAAAAATATTTAGTTAATATGAGAGAATATAAAATATTGGTGATAGACGATAATGAAGCTATTTTAACCATGTTGAAATTAATATTGGAAAGAAACGAGTACCAGGTAACCACCAAAGACAATACAAAGGATCTGGAAAATATTTTATATACCTTATCGCCCAACTTATTGATAATGGACGTGCTTTTATCCGGTGTAGATGGAAGGGATATTTGTGTAGAAATTAGAAAGAATAAAGATTTTGTTACCCTTCCCATCATCATGATTTCTGCCTTAATGGATGCAGAAATAAGTTGTATGGCCGCAGGTGCACAGTATTTTTTAAGTAAACCTTTTGAAATGGCGAAATTTAACCTGATTGTAAAAACAGCGTTAACAACCGCACCAGTATTGCCCTTACTGACGTTATAAATAATACCAATCGGTATGTAATTTCGGCGTATACTTATTGAAGCCGGTAATAAGTGGTATCTGTAAAAAAAAGCTGAAATATCTAACCTCTGGTTGTCTGATAAATTTTTTATTTAATTCGTCATTAATTTTTATAATAAAAGAAACCAGTAACAGGATTTAATGGAAGGATTATCTATTTTTAGGTGCTCGCTATTTTCTTTTTTTTCTGCTACAAAAAATATTCCGGTATCCAGCCCCATTTCCAATACAGAGTTCCATGATAAAAAATATACTATTAAAAAAGTGTCTATTGAAACCCATGGCAATAGAGCCGTATACTACCATTGCCTTCCAGTTACCGCGCTTATTTTATCCCAAATATTTGTAAAGAATTCGAAAATAAGCGCAACTTTAATGGTATAAAAATATGACCTGTTTAAACATACTCAAATGCATAATTTTTCCGCGATCAACTTTTAAACATAAATTTTAAAACAATCATTCAAAAGCATTTTCTTTACACTACAAATTATATACGCCTTTGTATTTTTAAAATTATAATAAGTACTGATATTGATTATCTTTTTAGGAAAAATAATAATTTTAACAACAGGTAATTTTACACCCTTCACTATTATTGCTATATGAATAAAAAATTATTATTATGGAGCGTTGTTGTGGCGCTCGGAGGTTTCCTCTTTGGTTTTGATACTGCAGTTATTTCCGGCGCCGAACAGGCCATCCAAAAATTATGGGGCTTAAGTGATATCCTGCATGGTCAGGCAATTGCTGCCGCTTTATATGGTACTATTATCGGTGCTTTATTTGGTGGTATGCCTGCCGAAAAATTTGGCCGGAAGAAAACCCTTATCGCCATCGGTATTATTTATTTTATTTCCGCTATTGGTTCAGCACTAGCCCCTGATGTATACACTTTTATGATACTGCGTTTTTTAGGCGGTATTGGTGTGGGCGCTTCCTCCGTAGTTGCCCCCATGTTTATTACTGAAATAGCCCCTGCAAAAAATAGGGGTAAACTGGTGGCTACCTTTCAATTTAATATTGTATTTGGTATTTTGATCGCTTATTTTACCAACTACCTATTACAAGGTGCCGGAGGCGAAAACAGCTGGCGCTGGATGATTGGCGTACTTTGTATACCCTCCTTGATTTATACGGTAATGATGTTTTATGTACCGGAAAGTCCGCGCTGGCTGATTGTGCACAAAGGCGATTATATAAACTCCAGAAAGACCCTGGAGATAACGGATCCGGAAGGTGTTGACCTGGCTATTAGCGCCATCAAAAAATCGGTAGATGAAGAGCAGCACAGAGAAACCCTCGCTAACTTTTTTACTAAAAAATTCAGCACGCCTATTTTTCTTGCCATACTCATTGCCTTTTTTAACCAGCTATCGGGCATTAACGCCGTCATATATTTTGCACCCCGCGTTTTTGAAATGGCCGGTATTGGTAAAAGCAGCGCCTTTTTACAAAGTGCCGGCATCGGACTTGTAAACTTATTGTTTACCATGTTTGGCCTGTATTTAATTGACAGGTTGGGAAGAAAAAAATTAATGATCCTTGGCTCCATTGGATACGTACTTTCTTTGGGTGCGCTGAGTTACTGTTTTTATTTTAACCACCTCGATGGTATGATTGTACCCGTTTTATTATTTGCGTTTATTGCTTCGCATGCCATCGGACAAGGCGCTGTTATCTGGGTATTTATTTCCGAAATATTTCCAAATAATGTACGGCACTATGGGCAATCTTTGGGTTGTTTTACGCACTGGGTGTTAGCCGCAATTATTACAAGTGCTTTTCCGTTTTTTGCCGCAAGGTTTGGAGCAGCCCCATTATTTTTGTTTTTTGCAGGTATGATGGTAGTTCAATTTATTTGGGTAATTACCAAAATGCCGGAGACCAAAGGCGTAGCGCTCGAGTTATTGGAGGAAAAATTATTGCGCTAAAATTTTTTATTAATTATTAAGATATGTTTGTGCAGATTACAATCCTGCTACCTGTTTTTTTAAAATTATAATAAAGGGATTGATTTACCTTTTCCCTGCATTGACTTACAAGTATCCTTGGTGCTATGCAGGGGAGCTTGCGTGTGGATAATGCAAATCTTTATGGGAATTAATTTTAGCTCCTTAACATTCTGAATTAGGATTTATTGAATTGATAGATTAATAGGATGGTTTTATCGATGCTGATTTTTTCTTTTCAGCATGGTCTGTGAACGGGCTAGGTGCAAAGCTTACTAAATGTTGTCTGAATTAGGATTTATTGGATTGATGTACTAATAGGATATTTTTTATCGATATTGATTTTTTCTTTTCAGCATTCTCTGTCAACGGGGCTATGCGAAAGCTAAGGATGTTGCGTTTGGTAAAGACCAATCTCTGATTGATTTTCGCTCCGTAAATACCTAAAATCCCTGGCGAATGCACTAGTTTGGAAGGCGTAGGTACCAGGTAGGAAACAGGCTTAAATAAATTTATAAAAAACAAGCTTTAAAATTATACCTTTTAGCATTTTACCAATTGAATTTAAAAACCAAAAAATTAAACCCCATGAAAAATATCTCTATAATATATGCCCTGATGTTGGCAATTTGCAGTCTGATATTTGTTGAAACTAAGGCCCAGCAATTATACAGGGAAGCATACCGGCCGCAAGTACATTTTTCGCCGAAGGCGCATTGGATGAACGATCCCAACGGTATGGTATTTTATAAAGGTACCTACAACTTATTTTTTCAATACTATCCCGACAGTACCGTTTGGGGACCAATGCACTGGGGCCACGCTACCAGTAAAGACCTGCTGCATTGGCAACAACAACCTATTGCTTTGTACCCCGATAGTTTAGGATATATTTTTTCGGGCAGTGCCGTAATTGATTATAATAATACCAGCGGTTTTGGTAAAAATGGACAGGTGCCGATGGTAGCCATATTTACGCACCATGATCCGATAGGCGAGGCAGCAAAGAAGAATAATTTTCAAAATCAAAGTCTGGCCTACAGTTTGGATGAAGGAAAAACATGGACAAAATATGCCGGCAACCCTGTTTTAAAAAATCCGGGTATTGTAGATTTTCGGGATCCAAAAGTTATGTGGTATGCGGCTCAAAATAAATGGGTAATGACATTGGCTACCAAAGACCGTATCAGTTTTTACAGTTCGCCCGATCTAAAAAACTGGAGCAAAGAAAGTGAGTTTGGTGAAACCGCAGGTGCCCATGGCGGTGTATGGGAATGTCCGGACTTATTTACTTTAAATGATCAGGGTAAAAAACGGTGGGTATTAATTGTAAACTTAAATCCCGGCGGACCAAATAAGGGTTCTGCCACTCAATATTTTATTGGTGATTTTGACGGCCATAAATTTATCCCGTCTGATACCAGCACAAAATGGTTGGATTATGGTCCGGATGAATATGCCGGTATAACCTGGTTTAATACAGGCGAAAGAAAAATATTTTTGGGATGGATGAGCAACTGGTTATATGCCAATGTAGTACCCACCGTTAAATGGCGCAACGCCCTTACCATACCCAGAGAACTGGCGTTACAAAGGGTGGGTAAAGAAATGTTTTTAAGTGCTGTACCCATTAAGGAAATTAATACCCTTAAGCGCAATGAACTTATCCTGCGTAATGTGGAGGTGATTAAAAATATAGACCTTACAAAAAAAATTAAAAATTTTAAATTGCCGGCTACACTGGATATTAGTCTGGATGTAATTAAAGATTTCAGCATTGAATTATCGAATGGTAACCAGGAAAAACTACTCAT
>JAYTHI010000349.1:0-2570 GCA_043732685.1 Ferruginibacter sp.
AAAAAGAAGCCCTTGTTTTACTTTTATTTCCTTGTGGCCTCGCCAGGAATCGAACCTGGATCCAGAGCTTCGGAGGCCCTTATACTATCCATTGTACTACGAGGCCCTTGCTTATTTCATAAAATGACTCATATTGCTGCCAAAAATTTTAACCGCAATTGCGAGCAATATTACACCGAAAAATTTTCTTATCACCACCATTCCATTTGGACCCAAAAACTTCTCAATCCATTTTAACGACTTCAACACAAAATAGATAACAATACAATTTACCAGGATGCCGATAAAAATATTAGCATCGTAATAATTTGCCTTTAAACTCATGATGGTGGTAAGTGTACCTGAACCCGCTATCAGCGGAAAAGCAATGGGAACCACACTGCCTGTTTTTGCATTACCATCCGATTTAAATAATTGCTGATCCAGCACCATTTCTAATCCGATAATAAAAATTACAATGCTTCCCGCTACTGCAAAGGATTGAACATCCAATCCTAAAAGATCCAAAAATTGTTTTCCTAAAAATAAAAATAAAATCATTAATGCACCGGAGGCAAAGGTAGCTTCGACCGAACGAATTTCTCCACCCATCTTCATGCGCAGCGATGCCAATACCGGAATATTACCCACCATGTCAATTACTGCAAACAAGGTAAAGCTTACAGTTACTATTTCTTTTAGTGCAATTTGCGTAAAATCCATATTTGCTAAGATTTGTACAAATATACATTTTCAAGAAATTTAAATTCTTTATTAATAGGAGGGCTTATGGGTTTCTTTTTCGCGCGGTATATTTGATAGCACTTCATATTGTAATCCATTTACACTATTGGTTATTTTTATAACGCAGCCATAATTTAAAGAAAAAGCATTGAAGGAATCTTTTAAAGGGGTATTGGTGAGATAAGCTAAAATACTTCTGATAACCCCACCATGTGTAAAAATAACTTTAGTGCCGGTTAATTGGTGGAGGGTTGTAAAAATTGCTTTAACCCTTTCATATAAATCTTCATAACTCTCTCCGGCGGGTATGCGCACTGTGGTGTGGTTTTGCATCCAGGGGTCTATTTCTTCCCTTGGGATATTGTTCCATTCCTGCATTTCCCAACTGCCACAATTTATTTCCTTCAATTGGTCATGTAAGGTTATTTGATGGTCTGCAAACAGGTGCTCTGCTAATTTTCTGCATCTTTTTAACGGACTGCTGTATATAGACGTAATGTTTTCCGGCAGGTGCTTTTTAATAATGTCTGCCTCAAATAAAAAGGTTGGGGCTACGCCTATATCTGCCTGACCATAGCAAATACCTTTTGCAATATCTACCGCAGTATGCCTGATAAGATACATCTCCATACAATTATTGGTGTTTATCATTTATAAATTAAATTTCAATTTCAGCCCACCATAATAATTTTCAGGTGCCGATGGATTAAAATACCGATTAGCAGTTGCATTTAAATCATTGCCTAAACTGTAAGGATTATTGAAAGTTCTGTCGAATGAAAAATAAATTTCACCTTCCAGCATGGTACTTAATTTTCTTTTGTAGCCTACCCTTCCCATCAATATATTATACCGGCTTGCAAAAAACGTATTGGCATCATTTAACGGCAATTTATCGGTATAGCTGTACGTTGCATTTAAGTACAAACCCCGCTTAGCAATTAAATCTGTACCTGCCACAAAAACATTTGGTGGCGTGCCCGTTAATTTATTACCATTATAACTACTATTTTGTTGCGAATAATTTATAAATTTTGCATTGATATTAGTGTAGTTGGTAAAAAATTTTAATTGTCGTATAAAACCACCGCCATTGCGTATGGGGTAATAATTTATAGCAGCTTCTAATCCGTTTTGTTTTGTTTTACCCGCATTTACAAAGTAAGGGGCACCGGCTAAATCTCTTTTAGTTACCAGGGTATTTGTTAAATAAAACAGGTAGTAGGATACAGTTGCAAATAATTTATTTTCAATTAGTTCGGTCCTTGTTCCAATTTCGTAATTGATGGCTTTTTCTGCATCGAGCGCAGCATTAAAAATACCGGTAGCCGGTACAATTTCATCTATTGAAGGTGGAGAATATCCCTTGCTTACAGTAGCATAAATACTATACCTGTTGCCAAACTTTTTAAGGATGGATAGGCGTGGAACAACAATAGGATCAAATGTTTTATGAATGGTTTTTACGGGAATTTGATTTAGGCGGGTAAAATTATAGTTATAGTTATTATAACTGATGCCTGCATTAAGTATAAAATTATCTGCCAGCGTAATATCTGTTTGTAAAAACAAATTGTATTGAGCAGACCCAATTTGATCATTGTATTGAACCGTATCCGAAACACCTTTTTTATTGCCGAATGTACCACTACCGGTATAGCAATATTGGTACTCTGCACCAAAATTAACTGTTAGAAAGTTTTTATGGTATTGCGTAATTGTCCTGCTGCCGATATTCTGTTCGGTTTTGCGCTGGTAGTTTAAAATGCCCGGATTCCTAAAACGGGTATAACTGGTGTAGATACTGGTGGTATTGCTCCAGTTGGTATTAAATTGAAATTTATCGG
>JAYTHI010000350.1:0-23209 GCA_043732685.1 Ferruginibacter sp.
AGCTATGCCCACACCATTTATGAAGACGGTAATAGGGTTTTGAATGCCGGAATTACCTTAAAAGTAAACAGGGGACTAGCCGGCGGTTATGGTAAGGCACAAAATTTCAATTATGTGCGTGCAAACCCCGGTACTGATAAACCCCATTATTTACTCACAACGGGTACTTTAGAATATGGCTATTCTTCCAATTTTGATAGCATTGACAGCAATAAAAATGCCTCGGCAAACAGCAGCCTTTTCCTGCAAAGAACCAAGGGCAGCTTTAGTGCTGATATTGGATTTGAGTATACTTTATTAACTGACCAGGATAATGAATCCGGAGGTGATTATGCCTACAACACTAAAATTGGTGTAAGTGTAATGGATATTGGAAAAAGTAAATACCATTATGGAACCCGAAGCAGAACCGCTTATGCGGGCAAAGCTGGCATAACAGATACTGTTATTGAAAATAGCTTTAATTATATCAATTCAGCGGATGCTTTTAATGATAGTCTGGCTAAAATTGCAAATGGCATATCTCCTATCGTAGGGGATTTTAATATTTATCAACCCACAAGATTGATGATAAATGTAGACCAGCACCTTACGGGCAACTTTTTTATAAATGCCGAATTAACCATTCCATTAATTGGAATTGCCTTAAAAAAATCTCTTTATGTTAAAGAAATGAATTTGCTGGCTATTACCCCAAGGTGGGAGATAAAATACTTAGGAGCTTATTTGCCGATACTAATCAATAACCAAAAGCAAATATGGATTGGCGGTGCTTTAAAAGCCGGTCCAATTTTGATAGGCACACATAACCTGGCCAATTTATTTGCGTCAAATAAAATACAAAATGGAGGCTTTTATATTGCCTTAACCATACGGCCGGGTAAATTCTATGACAAGAATTCTCATGGTCCAACGGAAAAAGGTTCAGGCAAATCTTCCCGGGAAATTCAATGTCCAAAATTTTAATGTTTATTCCTTATTTTTTCCTTAAAAAATTTAAATAATTTAACCAATGCTCTTGAGTTAAGGAGTAAAAAAGTATTTTGTCGGGAAGTAGATAAGGCGTTTAAATATAAAATAAATCAGGTAAGCAATCTATTTTTTAATCTTCCCTATGAAACAGTATTAATTGAAAAAAATAGCCGTATCCTTATCCCAAGGTTAAGTACATATTAATCTTTAGCAAGTAATTTATTGCTGTTGCAAAAACAGTTTGTAGGCGGATAAAATAGATTTTAATTATTGCCTTAAACTATTAAAAAATTCGGCTTCTACTATTATTTGCTTTCAAATCTTTACACGGTAAATTTATTAAAGTGTTTGCAACAACAACGCATTAAAATTCTGCAGAGAAGATATTTTTAAATCTGCTGCATTAAATTTAATATTTTGCCTGTCATGTATGCCGGGTACGGCTACGCACCGCATACGTGCTGCTTTTGCTGCAATAATACCATTAAAAGAATCTTCAAAACAAACACATTCGGTAGGATGACTATTAAGTGCTTGCGCACAATTTAAATACACCTGCGGGTGAGGCTTTCCATAGGGAAGGTCTGCTGCAGATTCGATTGCCTTTAAATAATTTCGTATACCTAATTTATCTACCACTACATCAATAAGCGTTTGGCCGGAAGAAGTTGCCAGCCCAATTTTAAAATTGCGTTCAATAAAAAAATTAAAAATATGCTCAACGCCAGGCATAGGTTTACCTTTTACAATAACTTTTTCTACAACCGTTTTAAGGATATTTTCTACTGCTTCAGGATGGTGCTTTTGTTCTATTTTATAGTGTTTAAACCACCATTCAACAAATTCCTTAGTGCGCATTCCGGTTGTAATGGCATATTGTGCAGTAGATAATTTAAAGCCATACTTACCAAAAACTTCTGTGGCAGCTTCGCCCCATAATGGTTCTGAATCTATCAGCAAACCATCCATATCAAAAATAATTGTGTTCAATTGCATAGTAGTAAAGATATTAACTAATTGATTATGGATAATTTGTTGGTTACTGCATTTACGAGGCATGTTTATTGTGGATTTAAATAATTACTATATTTATATTAGTTAGGTTTATTTTATATAAACGGCTGTTTAAAAATGATTATAGTTATATTGCACAACGTATTGCGCGCCAAAAAAAAATTAAATGCCAACTTGGACAGAACGATTTAAAGAAACAAGATTTGTAAAGGGTTTGGTGTATGCTGTAGTCGGCATATTATCTTACCCCGGCATAAATATTTTTAATAAACTGGAGATAAAGGGAATGGAAAATCTCCACAAACTCCCCAAACAAAATGTACTTTTTGTAAGCAATCATCAAACTTATTTTGCAGATGTAATTACTTTTATTCATATTTTTTGTGCCGTAAAATGGGGTAAAAAATATAAACTTGGATTGCCTTTTTATCTGCTATGGCCATTTACCAGGGTTTATTATGTGGCAGCTGAAGAAACCATGAAAAGTAGTTGGGTAAGTAAATTGTTTAGTCTTGGTGGTGCAATAACCGTTAAAAGAACCTGGCGGGAAGATGCCACAGAAGTAAGGCGTAACCTAAACCCGGGTGATACCCGAAAAATTGAGCGCGCAATAAAAGATAACTGGATCATTACTTTTCCGCAGGGAACTACCAAACCTTTTGCCCCCGGCAGAAAAGGAACCGCTTTTATAATAAAACAACATCGGCCTATTGTTATACCCATTGTTATAAATGGATATTGGAGGGCTTTTAATAAAAAGGGTTTGAAATTAAAAAAGACAGGAACATCTTTAACAGTTACTTTTAAAGACCCATTAATTATTAACTATGATGATACCTGCGAAAATATATTGGAACAAGTAATGGATTCCATTGAACAAAGTAAAAAATTTATGGCTAAAGGTAAGCATCATGTAGTTACTGACGTACCTGCTAAAATTGTATAGGGCTCAAATAATTGAACCCTATTGTTGTCATTAATTGCTACACTACAGTCAATAGTGCTGAATTGATTTATTTAGGATATTAGATATTGGCCGGTGTAAACAACGCTTTTAACTCCTCCGCATCCTCCGGTTTCATTTTCCCACTTAATATTAATCTTAGTTGACGTCTTCTTAACGCACCTGCATATAATTTTTTTTCTTCTGCTGTTTCCGGAATTATAGGCGGTACCTGTCTTGGTTTACGATTAGGATCCAGGGCTACAAAAGTAAAATAAGCTTCATTACTTTCGTATTTGTATTGGTGCAGGTTATCTTCTCCCCATACTTTTATATATATTTCCATGGAGGTATTAAATGCCCGTGAAACATAGGCTTCTATATGAACCACATTGCCCAGCTTGATGGGGTTTTTAAAAGATATATTATCAACAGAAGCGGTCATACTTGGTGCATTGCAATGTTTACTGCTTGCCATAGCCGCCGCAATATCCATCCAATACATTAAACGGCCACCCATCAGATTGCCAAAAACATTGGTATCATTTGGTAACACCAGTTCATTCATCACTATAAAACTTTCGCTTGCTTTTTTTGCCTCTAATTCCATTTCTTACTTTTTGCAAAGATAGGGGTAAACGAAAAAGCAAAGTTTTGGTGCAAGTTTAGGGTATGTACATCAGGCTATTATTACTGGTATTTCTTTTTATTTAAAAGCCTTAGCTATTGATAAATACCACCTTATTATTTTGAAATTTTCTATTTCCAAGGTATGCTGAAATATGATTTATTAAGCACTTTTATAATTTTCAACAATTGCGATACCTTTTAAAAATTCATTTTACCCAAAACATTGCTAACCAGAAAATGGACAGGTAAACCTTGATGCAGCGTGTATTTGATTAAATATTATTTTGTTGAAGGAGCAAGCCCGGGTACCTCATAAATGGACATCGTTAACACTGAAAATTACAACGCAATTGCTAACGATATGTTTGGTAGTTTTTGAAGAGATAAGATGAACAAAATAATTATACGGCGTATTATCCCGTACAATTATTAGATCTTCTAACGTAAATAAAATACTATTTTAAAATGCCTGCTGCATTAATACTTTTGATTTTGTAATAGCAACTTATTAAAGTATTGACTAAATGATATAATTGACAATTAATAATTTACAAAGACATCCAATATTTTATAAACTGTTGTTTTTTTTCTCCTGGAAATGCCTATCCAGTCTCGGTTACTTAGCTAAACTTTAGCTTCTGCTCCTTTTGTATATTGAAGTATAAAATTAGTATTGATAAAATGAGTTTTATGAATCCGGTAAAACTGCTGCTCCAATAGTTTAGCTTCAAATCATTTAAGCAATTTTGCAACGACCAACGTTTCGCCGTCTAAAAAAAATAGCTTGCTATAATTACTTATACCTTCTATCCTGATAATATTATTGGCGCTAATCACTTCTATTCCTTTGCATGTTGGTAGCAGTAATGAAGGTTGTTGTTGAAATGCTTGCATATTTAAATTATTGTTTAAAAATGCTTAGTCGTAAAAATTAGGGTAACCGTAACAATATGATTACAAAGACAAAACTACGTTGAGGCCTGTCAATTTTAAAATGGATTGTAATAATGGTCGGGAGAATATTGAAGAATCGTGTATTGGTTTCCTCTAATATAGGGAGTGCTTTTACCTGCACTACTACTTTCCAATTTAAAATAATTGCTGTTGTAGCTTAAAATCACTGAGAAACTGCTTATTTATTTTAAGACTAGACTTTTTTATCTGCGGAAGAGCTATTTTATAAATATTTTTCACACCTTTTCCAATAAGAAGAAAAGGAGCTGAAGTATCCCGTTACTTCAGGAAATAGATCATCGTATTTTTCTGAAATACCCTCATAATGGGAAGTTGTAGGATGTTCTTTATATACCAGTGACCTATCGGCACCGAGTGCCTGCAGCTCCTTAAAACTACCCGCAAAAATTTGTATACCATCAATGTTTTTGGAAAGATCAATGATAAATTCAATTACCTTATTACTTACCGGATACTTTTTAAAATGGGCGGGTTCAAGCAATAAAATTCGATTGGCCGCTTCATTTAAATGCCAGACAGGATCCAGATTATAAGAGTTGTAAATGTAGACGGGTTGAGTTTCATTAAGTACCGGCATTTGTTTTAAAGGCAACTCGGTAGGTGGATAAAAATTGGTTTTTTCTAATAATTCCTCCGGTACACTCATCTTTGCGATGGTTTCATAACTTTTATCCAAAAAAGTATTTTGTTGATGGCTATTGGTATAGCGATTAATATTTTCCTGGTTACAATAATATTTTTTAGACGAAAAAGAAGCTGCCACCCATTGCCAGCTTAAACTATTACTAGCCAGGTCGCCATCCAGTAAATGATAGTATAACCATTGCGAGGGTTGTAACCAATGTGCTTTTGCTACATTGCAACAAATGCTGCTGGTATACATTCGCAAATGATTGTGCATATAACCGCTGCTGTATAATTTATCAATGCCTTCATCAATTGCTTCAATGCCTGTATTTGCATTTTCAATTGCAGCTACCATTTTGCGGTGCAATACCTCCGGCTGTTCTTGTTTGATATCCGTAAATATTTCATCTCCGATAGACTGCCAAACCCTTTGCCAATATTGACGCCAGGCCAATTCCTGAATAAATTTTTCTATCTGATAGGGCTTGTATGTTTTTAAAACATGCTGCAGTATTTGTTGTAAACTAATAACTCCTCTTGAAATATAGGGCGATAAATAAGTAACTGCGCCATCCGTAAAATTTCTGGTTTGCGCATATTTTATGGGGTTGATATTTTCTATTCTTGCTATTATTGCCTCGTATGCCGTAGGGAAACTAATTTCCTTTGCTTTTTTATTGCTGTTAATATCTTGCATTAATGAAAATTTTACTTCTTTACTTTTACGATCTTAATATTATTAAGAACTAATTTTAACGTTTGCTAATTTTATTATTTGATATTGTTCGCTGGCTTTTACAATGAAAACGGGTAACATCATCTCCCCGCAAAGCCGCGTGCTTGGTAGATCTGCCATTTGTTCTTTTACGCCACATCCTAAAACTTGAGGCCTTCATTTCTTTACGCATCAAGGCAATAACCACTTTTTCTTTTAAGCCAAATTGTACTTCAATTGCCTCAAAAGTGGTTCTGTCTTCCCAAGCCATTTCTATGATGCGATCCAGGTCTTTAACAGAAAATAATTCTTTATCCATGCGGCTATAATTGTAGCATTAATTTAAAAAACGCTTTTATTTTTTAAGTAGTAATTATTAATTTAATTATGTTAGCATAAGGACCTTGTTATTTTCAATTATTAAAAAGTTAATCATTCTACAGATTTTAACTTTATAATTTTCGAGTCCGACTTTCTATTTCCCGGCAAAATACTTTTTCAATACTTAACTACACGGCACCAATTATTAATTTAAAAATCAGTATCTAATAAGGATAAATATTTCTCTGCATTGGCAAGATGCTTTTGCTTTTTGTCTTCCCCCATTTTGTCATAAGTGTGTACCAGCATACCAAGTCTAGGATTTTTTAAAAAGAAATCTCTATGCACATGCATGAATCGCCAAAAAAGACCATCCCAAATTTCTGCCCAACTTTCTGTCATGCCATTCGTCATTACAGAATTTTTATAATCACTCATTTTCAAAATATAATTACTACCGCTTATGTATGGTTTGGTTGTCATAAAACCTCCATCAGCAAACTGCGTCATGCCATAAACATTTGGTACCATTACCCAGTCGTAGGCATCCACGTACATTTCCATAAACCATTTAAAAACTTCGTTGGGGTCAAATTCGCATAGCAACATAAAATTACCCATCACCATTAATCTCTCAATGTGGTGACTGTATCCTGTTTTTAAAGCTTTATTTATTACGTTGTCAATAGGAGCAATACCTGTAGTACCATTCCAAAAACTAGCTGGAATTTTTCTGGTAAAACCCCAATAATTTTTTGTTCGTTGCTTACTGCCTTCTCTGTCGTAAATGATTTTTATAAATTCGCGCCAGCCAATAATTTGTCTTATAAAACCTTCTACAGAATTTAAAGGGACTTTATATTTTGCGGCGGCATCAATGGCTTTATCAATAATTTGTTGGGGAGATAAGAGTCCGATATTTAAGAGCGGACTTAATAATGAATGATGCAAGAAATGCTCCTTAGCAACAAGGGCATCTTCATAAATGCCAAAGTCTTGAAAGCGTTGTTCTAAGAAATCATCAAGCCATTTTTCAGCAGCTTCAAAATTTATAGGATAAATAAAATTGTTTGCATCACCATAATTTGATGCAAAATTTAATGAAGTGTACTTTTTAGCTTCTTCAATAAAAGGATTATTGGCTGCGGCTTTCACAATTGGGGCAATCGCTGTTTTAGGAAACTTCAACCTATTGTCAGCATCAAAACTCCATTGCCCTCCCAAAGGCTGACCGCCATCATCCAATAAAATATTCCGTTGTTTTCTTTGTGCAATATAAAAATCTGTCTGAAAGTAACTCTTCTTTTTATCGAAATATACTTTAACGGAATCGGGGGTATTTAAAAAATTGGGTGTAGTATATTCAATCAAATTGAAACTGTATTTTTCTGATGACAACAAAATTTCTTTTTGCAGCCTACTATCAGCAACTTCCACAAAATGAATGGCTTTAATTTTATCCTTATGCAAAGCGGCAAATAAGTTTTTGCTATTTGCAAGTTTATTTTGGGCATCAATATATTTTACTTCAAATTTTTGTTTTATTAAAAAAGCTTCATAGGCTTTCATACTTGCCCTATGCAACAAAATTTTTTTTTGATGAAAATTATACTGGTTAAAAAAAAGCGATTCTTCTACTAAATAAATGATTCGACCTAATTTGATGGCAGGGTGCTTTTTAAAAAGCTGGTGCGGAAAAACTATGGTTGCTTCATTCATTTAGTAAAAGATTCGCTTATTAAATATATTTATGAGGGGCATTTTTTGAGTATGCTTCTTGTTTACATATTTTATAACATTCTTTTAATAAGAAAGTTTATGCATAATCCAGTTGCACTGTTTTATTAATTTTTGTTTTGGTTATGGCATCATAAGCCGCATCCCATAATTCAATTCTTTTTTCAAGTGATTGTATCGTTGCTGCTGCGGCTTCTTTCCAAAATAATTCGTTAGTACCACATAAACTTTCTGTCATTTGAAGCGCCAGTTCACTATGGTGTCCACCATCAACTTCAATATGCCTTTCCAAATAATACTTGAAAATAGAAACACTATCGGGGAACTTTTTATCTATGTCATTTATTAATGAAATAAACATTCCCGGAATCAGGTCTTCTCTTCCAAATGTAAAAATAGCAGCCTGCAAATAATCTTTTTTTGAATCGATGATTTTAAAAGTAAACCCTACAAAATTCTGCACTGGTTTTGGTGTTTCTGTAACTGCAAAAGCCTCTTTAAAACTACTTGTTTCAATTAATGTTTTAATGAATTGCTGAATTTTATCAGTGTTTGCTCCGCACTGTTCCATTGCTTCCAGATAAATTTCAAAATGACTTTTTCTAATTCCTGCTTCATCAATATCAGATTCTTCTCCTACTACAATTTCATTAATTAAATACCTGGTGTTTGCTGAACCTTTTGGCACCCAGGGAACGGTGGTACAGGTTAAATTATTTTGCAACGTTTTTAATAGGGACATAAAATCCCAAACTGCATACACATGATACTCCATAAATATTTTTAAATCTTCCACGTCATTAATAACGGAATAAATTTTATGGTTAACGATTTGTTGTCTTAGCGGTTCAATAATTTTTTGAATTTTTTCCAATTCCTGACTCATATTTTTATTTTTTTTAACACCTTATTTGCAGTTTAATATTAATATAATATTTCCTGTTTGAGATTTTGATTAAAGATAAATGATACAATTTATAGAGGGACCACAATTTATAAGTACTGTAAAATTTAGTATTGTTAAATTTTGTTGATTTGTTTATTGTTATCCTTACCTATTGGATAATTTTTCTAATCAAACCTTTAAAAAAACTTAATAAATAATATATAATAATTATAATAAAAAATCCCAATTGATCATTGATTAAAAACAAATTGGGGACTGCATTGTTTCAATGAAAAATAAATTTTATATGGAAATGCTGAATGGCAAAAATATTTTACTGGCCGGTGCTACCGGTGGTATAGGTTCAAGAGCCGCAAAATTGTTAACGGGCAGTGGTGCTAAACTATTTTTGACGGGTAGAAATAATGAAAAATTATTAGCGGTGGCCCGCGATAACGGAATTCCATCGGACCAAATTTTGGCTTGCGATATTGCCGACCCATTGGCTGTCGCCAAGCTTAAGGAAGCATTTTTTGCGAAGTTTGAAACGATTGATATTTTAATCAATGCCGCAGGTATCGGTGTTATTAAGTCAATGGATACTTTAACTGAAGAGGATTTTTTAAAATCATTGCATTATAATTTGTACGCCCCTTTTTTATTAATCAAAGCTTTTCTACCTGCTATGAAAGAAATAAAGAAGGGATTAATAATAAATATTCCGGGGGTATTGGGTAAAGTTCCAATGGCTGGTTCTGCAGCCTACAGCGCTAGTAAATATGGCTTAGTGGGAATGATGCAAAGTATCAGAGAAGAATTAAAACGCACCGAAATTAGAATTACCAATTTATTTCTTGGCGGTGTTGACTCTCCATTTTGGGATACCATTGATTTAAAAGTACAGCGCGATAAAATGGTTCAATCTGATGAGGCAGCTAAAGCCATTTGGTTTTTATGCCAGCAGCCAGCAAGTGGAGTAGTAAGCGAAATGGTTTTACAGCCTTTTAATCATCAGGTAATATAAGGTTATAATTATTGGTTGCTTATATTGTATGTCTGTGCCAATAAATTAAATAAATTTTATTTCGGATATAATTTGCGCCGTTAGGTTACTTGTTGCTACAGTTTAGATCTATCTTTTTATAGGTAGATATTATTACATTAAAGCTGCATTATCTTAACGGCTTTTTTTTAAAACGGGTATTTTTTATCAAATGTGCAATTTGACACTTTGCTTATATTTGCAGATATTTCTTAATACTATGGGTGATAATTACCAAATTTCCTTCGATAACACAGAATATGCATTTGAATACAAAAAGAATAGTGAGCTAAAAAAAGCCAGCTTCTTGTTTACTGCAATGGGTAAACCATGGTTGGTTAAACTTGGATTAAATTTAACACCCTTAGCTATTAAATGGAAGCTTCCATTTGCTATTCCAGCTATACGCAGTACCATCTTTCAACAATTTGTAGGCGGTGAAACGCTTGTAGAAACTGCCTTAGTTGCAAAGAAATTAGCAGCCTATAATGTTGAGGTGATTTTGGATTATGGTGTTGAAGGTGGCGAAGATGGTGAAGCAGGATTTGATCATGCCACTGACGAATTTATTAAGGTTATAGATTATGCTTCAACCCAGACAAATATTCCGCTCATCAGTATTAAGGTAACGGGTTTTTCCCGTTTTGATCTTTTACAAAAAATTGATTCTTTAATGAATTCCTGTCCCGGAACATTGATGAAAAAATACCTGGCTTCGCTTGAAATATTAACAGCTGCTGAAAGGGAAGAATGGCAGCGGGTAACCTTAAGAATGTTGAAGATCTGCGAAACTGCAGCGGATAAAAAAATTGGTCTCTTGGTAGATGCTGAAGAAACCTGGATACAGAGTCCGGTAGATGCTATTACCATTATGATGATGGATACTTTTAATAAAAATAGGGTAGTGGTTTACAATACCATTCAATTATACCGCCACGACCGTTTTAAGTTTTTGCAGGATTCCTTTGAAGCCGCAGCAGAAAGAAATTTTATATTGGGTGCCAAATTGGTTCGCGGTGCCTATATGGAAAAGGAAAGGCGTCGCGCAGCGGAGTTAAACTACCCATCGCCCATACAATTGAGTAAAGAAAATACTGATAATGATTATAATGCTGCAGTTGAATATTGCATAATGCGGCTGGATGTTATAGCTGTTATCATTGCCACCCACAATGAGCAAAGTAATTTAATTGCCACAGATTTAATGCAACAAAATAATATACCCCTTAATGATAAGCATGTACATTTTTCGCAATTATATGGTATGAGCGATAATATTACTTTTAATCTTGCCAAGGCAGGCTGTTCAGTAAGTAAATATTTACCCTTTGGACCTATTAAAGATGTGATACCTTATTTAATGCGGCGGGCCCAGGAAAACTCTTCTGTTAGCGGACAAACAGGACGCGAGTTGGGTTTAATAAAAAAGGAATTGGAAAGACGGAGCTCGAAATAAAATTTAAAAAGATTTAATTTTAATTCTAGCTGTTGGTCCATTTAATAACCGCATCTGACTGATAAAATAATAGCGTATAAAATTATAAACCATAAACATCCAATGCAATTCTAAAAGTATTGCAATGCGCCTCAGTTATTATTTTGATGTCGGCACTGTAACCTCCGCCCATACTCACTGTGCAAGGAATTTTTTTTTGTTTTAATAAAGTAAAAACAAGGGTGTCTCTTTGCTTACACCCTTCAATTGTTACCTTTAACTTCCCATACCGATCGGTATTTAATATATCTACTCCGCTTAAGAAAAAGGCAAAATCCGGTTGTAGATTTTCTAATAATTCAGGTAGGGTATCTTCTAATATGCCTAAATAGGTTTGGTTATCTGTGCCATCTTTTAAACCAATATCCAAATCACTTTTTTCCTTGTGAAATGGATAATTGTGTTCGCCATGCATGCTGAATGTAAATACCCTCGGTTCCTTTTCAAAAAGTTTGGCTGTACCATTACCCTGGTGTACGTCCAAATCAATAATCAATATTTTTTTTGCCAGCTTTTTTCTTAATAAATAGTTGGCCGCAATGGCAATATCGTTTAACATACAAAACCCTTCACCTTTGTCTGCAAATGCATGGTGGGTACCACCGGCTACATTCATGGCTACGCCATTGGCTAAAGCATAATGGCAGCAGTCGATAGTTCCCTGGGCAATTATTAATTCCCGTTGTGTAAGTGCGGGTGTTTGTGGAAAACCTATATGACGTTGCTCTTTAACTGATAAGGATTGATGGTGTAATTTATCCAGATAAACTTTATCGTGTGTCCATAATATTATTTCATCAGGACATGGCGCCGGCGAAAAAATATTGTCCCGGGTGATGCTCCCCTCGTGCAATAGCTGGGCTGGTATTAACTCATACTTCAACATAGGAAACCTGTGACCTTCCGGTAACGGATGCGCATAAATGGTATCGTATGCTATTTTTAGTATTTTATTATTTGTCATTTTAATTTTACTACCGTTTGTTCCACCAATATAAAAACAGCTTCACCGGCTTTTGGTTCAATTGTATAAGTGCCCGTAAATTTGCTGAAGGCGGGTAACACTGCATATTGTTTTGCAAAATAAAAACAGGGTAAATGAATCGATTGCCTCCCCCCTCCACGTATGGTAATGCCCGGATGAATATGGCCGCTAAAAATATAACCGTTATCCGGAATGATGCAATCTATAACATCGTGTACAAAAACAAAATTTCCAATCCTTAGTTGGCAGTTGTGAATGGATATTGCCGCAAGTTTATACCAGCTTTCTTTTAAAATATCATGATTTCCCTTAACAAGATGTATGGGGATTTCGGAAAAATCTTGCCGCCACTTTAAAAAAAAATCGTGTTCCTTATTAGAATGACTATGAAACATATCGCCGATAATAATTACCTGCGCAGGTTTAAACAGTTGAAGCTGGGTAACAAATCTTTGCAAGTCATTCTTATAAATTTCTTGCGGTATGGCGATACCTGATTTTCTAAAATGTCCGGTCTTTCCAAAATGTAAATCAGAAAGGATAAGTATTTTTTCTTCTACCCAAAAAATGCACCGGTCAGCAGAGAGTAAAAAGGTATTATTCAATATAATATGAGGGCTTAAAACTGACATGGGTGCAAAGATAATTTGCAACCATCGTAACTAATATAAAATTGATTTTGAAATTAAACAATTAGTAGTATTTTACAGTAAAATTATAAACTATGACTGAAATTAGCTCTACTCCGGAAGTGTTGGATTTTGCAGATGGCGAAAGGGATGTCCTGCCATCAGGTCTGAATATTTTAACCATTTTAACTTTTATTGGTTCCGCAATCGCTTTACTCTCAGGGGTGTGGACCTACAGTAATGCCGAAAAATCGTACAAAGGTTTGGTTGACGCGCAAGATAAAATAGCCTCCGCACCTGCCTACGTAAAGGGTATGATGGGACCGGAAATGGTTGAAATGTCTAAAAAATCAATGGAAAATAAATTGCCCATTATGTTGTTAACCCTTGTTGGGGCAGCACTCTGTATCTATGGTGCCATTGAAATGCGTAAATTAAAAAAGCAGGGATATATACTTTGGGTTGTTGGGGAAATAGTACCAATTATTGCAGGATTACTTTTTATAGGCGCCGGTATCTTTTCCGGATTTGCTTTAATTGCCATGGTTTTTCCGGTTATATTTATCATTTTATATTCTGTTCAAAAAAAATACCTGGTGCATTAATACTTATAATTTATTGTCATCTGCAGGCTCAGGAAAAAAATTTATTTTTCTAATTGAGCCTGCATTTTTTTTACCCTGTCCTCCAGTTTTTCTGATGTCAGGTTCTCGCGCATGCTATCAACTTTTAGCGGAAAACAAAAAGGGGTTAACCGTTCCGGAAATTTAATAACGATATTTCCATTTTGAATGCGCTGCAACATATTGCGTAACCGAACTTCTTCCATCTGCTGGTCAAGCACTTCCTGGTAGGCTTGCCTTAATAAAATATTTTTTGGGTCATACTCCGCAAAAACGCTAAAAAGTAAGCTGGCACTATTTTGTAAATGTTTTTGCTTTACATGATCTCCCGGCATGCCCTGAAATATTAATCCTCCAATAACTGCTACATCCCTGAATTTTCGTTTCGCCATTTCTATGCTGTTAACCGATTTTTGAATATCTGCCAATAAATTATCGGGACTAAACAATTCATACACATTGGTATCATCAACAGGTATTGGCTGATCACTTAATAATTCAAAGCCATAATCATTCATTGCAAATGAAAAGGTTATTGGTGTTATCCTGCTTATTCTCCAGGCTAAAATTGCTGCCATGGCTTCATGTACAAGTCTGCCTTCAAAGGGATAAACAAATAAATGAAAGCCATCTTTTGTTTCAATATGTTCAATTAATAATTCATTTTCTTTTGGAATATGCGAAAGCTTTTCCTGCAGATCGAAAAGTGGTTTTAATACGGTTAGTTCCGGTTCTTTTGCTTTTTCAATACTGGTTAATACAGCATTATTCATTTCAAAAGCTTTATCAAAAGTTTTGCGTAACATGGTGCCAAGGTTGGCACTTAAAGGCATGCGTCCGCCATTCCAGCTTGGCACAATAGATTTACTTGAATTGGATTTTTTAACCAGTACGGTCATATCTTTTATCATAATAAATTCAAGGTTTCTGCCGGCAAGGGTAAAAACATCGCCTGCCTGAAGGCGGGATATAAACCATTCTTCAATAACACCGATATAACCTCCGCTTAAAAATTTTACATTCAGCATGGAGTCGCTTACAATAGTACCAATATGCATCCGATGCCGCATGGCCATGCGCTTATTAGTCATTCTATAAACGCCATCGGTTACCTCTATTTTTTTATATTCATCATATTGCTGCAATGCAGCCCCGCCCTGGGTTATAAAAAATAGTAATTGCTGCCATTCTTCTTCCGTGATGGCATTAAAACAGTATGTTTTTTTTATCTCCTCAAAAATAATGGCTGGCGTAAAGCCATCAGATACGGCTAAGGTGCACAAGTATTGCACCAGCACATCAAAACATAAAAGCATCGGTTCCCTGCTTTCAATAAAGGTTTGGGCAATGGCAGTTTTTAATGCGGCAGCTTCTACCAATTCCAGCGAGTGTGTTGGTAAAAAATATATTTTACTGGTAGCATCGGGCTGGTGTCCGCTACGGCCTGCTCTTTGTAAAAACCTTGCCACACCTTTTGGCGAGCCTACCTGTATAACGGTATCAACCGGTCTGAAATCTACCCCTAAATCAAGGCTTGCGGTACAAACCACGGCTTTCAACTTTCCGGTATGCAGACTATCCTCCACCCAAAATCTTAAGGCCTGCTCAATACTGCCATGGTGCAGCGCAATAGTTCCTGCTAATTCAGGAGCGCTATTTAAAAGTGCCTGGTACCACCTTTCCGTCATGCCACGGGTATTTATAAAAATTAAGGTTGTTTTATTTTGCTGGATGATGGGAATTACTTTGTCAACTAGTTTTAATCCAAGATGGCCGGCCCAGGGGTATTTTTCAATTTCATCCGGTATGATGGATTCAATTTCTATTTTTTTGTGAAGAATTGCTTTAATAATTTTACCTTTCTCAAGGGTATTGGCAAGTGTAGCCAGCAATACTTCTTTTGCTTGTTCTAAATTGCCGATAGTTGCCGATATACCCCAAATACTTACTTGTTTTGTAGTTGGTTTTTCTGTTATTAAAATAGACCTTAAACTTACAATTCTCGATATAGCCAACTCAACCTGAACGCCCCGTTTTCCGCCTAATAGCTCATGCCATTCGTCTACTGCCAGTATTTGTAAATGCTGAAAAATTTCAGGATACCCTTTTGTTGCCAGTAATAAATGAAGGCTTTCAGGTGTAATAATTAATATTTCGGGCATCTTCCTTTTTTGTTTGGCGCGCTCGTTCATGGTTGTGTCACCATTACGTATGCCAACCTTCCATGGCATATCCAAATCTATAATTACTTCTTCCATAGCCCTGCCAATATCCTTTGCCAGTGCACGTAAGGGTGTAATCCAAATTAGTTGCAAGCCTGCTGCTGCTTTTGTTTTATAATTGCTTGGGTGTTGATTAATAAAATTAATTAAGGCCCCTAAAAAAACAGAAAATGTTTTACCGCAACCGGTAGGGGCATTTACCAGGCCACTATTGCCCGATATAATTTCCTGCCAGGTTTGCTCCTGAAACAAAAAGGGTTTGTTGCTTTTTTTTTCGAGCCATTCTTTTATTATTTTATAACCATTGGTAGATTGTAATTTCAAAAATTTATGTATTTAATCTTTTAATTATTATTATACCGATCCATATATTTTTATACAGTCTTAAAGTTGCAAGATATTCTGAAGTAAATTTTACGATACTTCATGCTTAGGTCCTGATTGGGGAATAATATAAGGCATTCAAATTTATCCAGGCCCTGCACAACTTTGAATGCCCTATTTAAATATGCCGACCGCAAATAAATTTAGCTGATGAAAATAAATTGTCTAATATTTATGCAGAAAATAATTTAAAAAATTATCCAACGGCTTACTGTAAAAGATACTCAATTTTTTATAGGGTCTTCAAATATTCTATGACAGACCTCCTTTCGATAGCACTCAAATCATCACCAAAATAATGCCCTTCTTTACTAAAACCTTTTAGCGTGGTGTTGTAAGTTTCTGCACCGCCGCCTGCTGCTTTTACTTCAAACTGGTAGCCCGGAATATCATAATTATAATTGGCGGTGTTAAAATTTCTTTTCCAGTAGGTTGGCCTTGCCTTGCTATTTAAAACACCTTCTAAATCCGGTACAGATCCATTGTGCAGGTAAGGTGCTGTAACCCAAATGCCATCAAGTGGTGGTGCAATGTATCCCCGATAAGGAACAAGTTTTGCCGGGTGATCACCGCTGCTGAACCAACTGTTATTAAACCAGTCTACCATTTGAGGGTTGCTGTAATTGGCCGTAAATAAAGAAGAATCTGTTTGTATGATTGACTCCGGAATCAATAAGTTCGGATACTTTGCATTAGCCCCATAACTACCATGACAGGCAGCACAATTGGCCGAAAATATTTCTTTGCCGGCTCTGGCCATTGGCTCATTAATAGCCTTGGGAAATTTTGGCGCTTCAATACTATTTATAAAAGTAAGCACATCATTAAAATGGCTGTCTACCTCTCTCGCTTCAGCAGTATCTGTAACGGTTAATAAATTACTGGCCATTAAAAACCTTCCGAAATCACCCCTGCCAAATCCATTGTAAAACATGGCATTTTTCTTTTTCAATAACCACCAGGCCGGCACATCCGTTGGCATTATTTCGTTTGGAGCGCCCATCAAACTTTTATCACTCCATTTTAAGGTAGCCGGGTCTCTGTGACTTACCAGTAAAAATGCCAAACCGTCTGCAAGGTTTACTCCCCTAGTACTGGTTACTAATTGGGGTGCTACTACTTTTAATGAAGTAATGAAATTTTTTGCCGCCTCATATTTCTTTACATTATCGCCGGTAAGTGCCTTTAAATATTTCTCTAAAAATAAGGTGGTAGGTGTTCGGTTAATGGAATAATCCGATAAGGAATTGCCAAGTCCAACAATTAGTTTACCATCAAATATTTGGGCATGACATTGCAAACAATTGGGTGCTACAACCAACTCTCCATTAGGGGCTTTTACAGCAGTAAAATCAGGCGGTATATTTTTATTGATACCCTGCCGGTTTAATAAGTTTGAAGTGTCTTTTGGCGCACCCATTAAAAATAAAGAGTAGGGTATGCCACTTTTTAAATAATCTCCTGTGGTTAAATAAGTATAACCTTTCGCGGCATTACCCGCTCTTTGTTTACTTGGTGTAATGTATTGGGGGTCTTCCTGCAGGTGATTGTTGATCGTTACAAAAGCCATGGAAATAACAACAAGTAAAAATAAAATAACTGATTTTTTCATAAATAAATTTAAGTAAATAAGACAACAACATTAAGTTAAAACAGCTCCATTTTTGGGAAAGTATATTTGGGTTTTCCCGGTAAAATACTTTTCATTAAAAGTGAAAAATATTTTTTAATTATTATTTTATTGTGTGGGTGTATTTACCATTTCGTCTGTGGAAGATTCAAATAAATATTGTTTATTGTAATTGTTTAACATTTCCTTCAGGTCATCCAAACTATTTATGTCTTCCGGTTTTTTGTCTGTCCGCCAGCGGCTCATTCTTGGAAAACGCAACGCCACACCACTTTTATGCCGATTGCTGGCAGCGATACCTTCAAAGGCTATTTCAAAAACAAGCATTGGTTTGACAGTTCGTACGGGTCCAAATTTTTCGATGGAATTTTTTTTCACAAAGCTGTCTACCTGCGCAAATTCTTTATCTGTTAAACCACTGTAGGCCTTTGTAAACGGTACCAATTTATCGCCGTCTTTTACTGCAAAAGTATAATCGGTGTACAGGTTACTTCTTCGGCCATGACCTTTTTGTGCATAAATCAGCACGGCATCAATGGTAAGAGGATCAATTTTCCATTTCCACCAATCGCCGCGTTTTCTTCCTACCTGATAAATGGAATCTTTTCTTTTCAACATAATTCCTTCACTGCCCATTTCTCTGGAACCCTTTCTAACTGCCTTTAAAAAATTCCAATCTGTAAATGCTATGATGGGCGAAATATGTAACAATGGATGAATATTAAAACCGATGATTTTTTCTAATAAGGCCCTTCTTTCTACCATCGGCAAATGCCTGATATCTTCACCTGCATATTCCAATACATCGTATGCAATAAAACCTACGGGTGCCTCCATCAATTGTTTTTTGGTAATGTTTTTTCTGCCAATCCTTGTCTGCAATGCAGCAAATGGAAGGGGTTTAAAACTGCCGGTTGTTGTAGTTGTTGTAAGGCTTAATATCTCTCCGTCTATCACCGACCCTTCCGGAAGCAGGTCTTTAAACCCGTTAAATTCAGGAAATTTTTCTGTCATTAATTCCTCACCGCGGCTCCACACAAAAAATTCCTGATTTCGCTTTATTAATTGGCCCCTAATCCCATCCCATTTCCACTCAGCCTGCCACTGGTCTTCTGCTGCTAAACTTTTAAGATCTTCCTCCACCGCATAGGCTAAATAAAATGGATAAGGTTTCGAAAAATCAGCAGCTGCGGCATCTTCATTTAATAAATCATTAAATTTAGTGCTTGCAGGATTCCAGTTGCCACTAATTCTATGGGCAATAATGGAAGGGGAAATTTGCACCGTTTTTGCCAATGCATTCACCATCATTTTCTGGGAAACACCAATTCTAAAACCTCCGGTTATTAGTTTGTTGAAAACAAATTTTTCATTGCGATCCATCTGTTTCCAACTATCTGTTATAAAAACTTTTTTTACCTCCTCCGATTCCTTTTCCAGTTCAATAAATGTTTCCAGATAATGCGATAAACTATATTCCATTGCAGGTAAGTCTTCATCAACCTGATCAGGTAATAATAAAGCAATAGCTTCACCAAGATCGCCAACAGTGTGGTAACATTCTTCAAATAACCATTGTGGAATACCTACAATTTCGGTACACCAATTTTGCAGGATGGTGGAGTTAACAATGCGTTTTGGACGTCTTCCGCTAAAAATTGCAATCACCCAAATCTTGTCCTTATCTGCAGCTAAGTCAAAATACTGTTGTAAGGCATTAAGCTTATCAGTTGTTTTTGTACTGGTCCCTAAAATATTTACTAAAGCTGCAAATTGTTTCATGCCTAAAATTCATTTAGATTGGAGGTGTTATTGGTATCCTTATCTGATTCTTGTTCAATAAAAGTTTCCTCTTCCTCTTCACTTTTAACATTATTTATTTCAGTAACAGTATCTGTTTTATTGTCTTCTTCTTCACCATAGGCTGTTTTTACTTCGCCTGCTTCAATACCCTGCTCTCTTAAATACCGGCTAAAGGCAGCCTGAAAGCCATGTGTGGCATACACCCTTTCAGCTCCGGAAGCTTTTACCGCCTGCAATAAACCATCCCAATCTGCGTGATCGCTTAAGGCAAATCCGGCATCTGTATTGCGCCTTCTTGCATTACCTCTTACCATCATCCACCCACTGCAAATGCCAACGCTGCAGGGATAAAACTTTTTCATCCAGGGTGTTCCATCGGCGCTGGGTGGGGCTATTACAATGTTGCCAATTAAAGCTTCTTTTGGCGTATCTGCCTGCACCCGAATTACATCCGGTAAGTTCCAGCCACTATCAATAAGCGCTTGCTGTACATTCCACACAGCGCCATGTACATAAACAGGCAAATCCATTTGCGATAAAGGCAGCAAAACCCTTTGCGCTTTGCCTAAACTATAGGCAATTAAAACACTTGTTTTTTTATCCCGATTGTTTTTGGCTACCCAATCTTTTATATCCTCAAAAATAGCAACCTGTTTTTTCCATTTGTAAATGGGTAAACCAAAGGTGGATTCGGTAATAAATGTATTGCATTTCACCGCTTCAAAAGCGCCGCTGATGCCATCATTTTCTGTTTTGTAATCGCCGCTTGCCACCCAAACTTCCCCATTAAATTCTACTCTAATTTGTGCTGAACCAATGATATGCCCAGCGGGATGTAAAGAAACTTTAACTCCATTTATAAATATGAGCTGGTGCCAATCTACTGTTTCATAAAAATTATTGCCCAGGCGCAGTTGCAATAATGGTTTGGTAAGATGGTGGCATAAATAATATTTACTCCCCGGCCTTGCATGGTCGCTATGCGCATGGGTTATGATGGCTTTGTCTACCGGCAACCAGGGGTCGATATAGAAATTGCCTTGCCGGCAAAATAAACCTTTTTCAGAAAATTCGATTAATGGCATATTTACCCATAATTTAATGATTTTGATAACCCGATCTATCCCAAAATTTACACCCTAATTGTTGGCAGGGAATGGGCTATTTCCCCGATTTGCCCTTATTACCACGACAACGATCGCTGCAATACTTTACATCATCCCAATTTTTCTGCCACTTTTTTCTCCAGGTAAATGGAAGGTTACAAACAATGCAAATCTTACTGGGCAGGTTTTCTTTTTTTATGGCCATACTATAAATTATTGCTCCTGATAATTACAAATAAATAATTGAAAAGTTGGAATAAAAAAGTCCCCTACGCAAAAAAGCCTGCTTACACAGGCTTTAAAATGTTATTATTATAAAATGGTTTACCAGGCTTTTACCACGGCGCCATTCAATATTTTTACAAAATACAAATGTTTATTCTCCACATAATCAGGGTGGGTTGCTTCTTTTTTAAGCAGTACCGGCCTGAAGTTAAAATCAGTAAAAACTTTTAACGTTTTGTCATTCAGGTGGTTCATCACATCGCCGGGGTATTTGGTAACCAATTTTGTAAAATAGGCGGTACATTCAAAACCTTTGTACACCATATCTGTTGGCTTACTCCTGTATTTTTTGGTGTAGGCGTTGCTGATCATTTTGCTGAAGGTATCCCATTTGCCATTAAAATAAGGGGTGGTAAAATAGATGGGAAAATCTGTAAAGTCATCCGTTTTGGTCAATGCTTTAAAGTTGTCCCAGTTGGGCATACCCATTAAAATTATGGGGTAGTTGGCGTGTAATTGGTAACAAGCTGCGGTTAGGTTGGTGGCAAAAGTTTCATCGAGAGATGCGCCAATAATAACGGTTTGGCGATTGCTATCCAGCTTATTCTTTATCAAAACCGGCGATACGGTACTATCAAAATTCAATGTTTGAATATTTAATAATGGCTTTCCTTCCTGTCCGTTTATTGTTTTAAAATAGGCAGCAACTTTATCTTCCTGCGGACCTTTTTGGCGGCATAAAAAAATTTTATCGGTGCTGTGGTTCTGTATCAGGTAACTATATATCGCTTCGCAATGTGCTTTGAGGGTGGCGTTAACAATTACCAAAAAAGGGTTGGCTGTAATGCCGCCATCGTTGGGGTAGGTAGCCGAAATAAAAGGAATATTTTTGCTCAATGCAAAATCTGCCAATTGTTTAAATTCAATATCTTTTACCGAGCCAATAATTACATCAAGTTTATCTAATTTTTTATTGGCAATTAATTGCGCCACGGTTTCGGTGTACGATTTCGTATCATAAATATAAGCGTCAATATTATTTTTACCGGCATCCATCGAGTCTAGTGCTATTTGCGCGCCATGCACAAATTCCAGACCTGGTGTCATAAATTTTGGTATCGCATCTTTAAAGCGCAGGGTTGTTGGGGTATTAAAAATAGTATCGAGGTACAGGGGGGCAAAAATACCAACCTGGTAAGTTTTTGCATTCGGTGTATGCGTATTTTGTCCCTGTGCAGGTGAAATAAATATGCCTCCGCAAAAAACTAAAATAACAGCTAACAAAGACCGGTAGTACTTTTTTTGAAATAATATTCTACTCATATTTTTAACTTTATTGCAACAAAAGTTTTGTACAAAATTGGTTCCTCAATACTTCTTTTATTGGTGTTGCACTATTCCCATTCAATGGTAGCGGGAGGCTTGCTGCTGATATCGTAAACTACCCTGTTAATACCTTTTACATTATTAATGATCTCATTGCTGATATCAGCCAAAAATTCATAAGGTAAATGTGCCCAGTCTGCCGTCATTCCATCTACAGAAGTAACTGCCCTTAAAGCAATTGTAAATTCGTACGTTCTTTCATCTCCCATAACCCCCACGCTTTTAACAGGCAATAAAATGGTGCCTGCCTGCCATACACTTGCATAGAGGTTTGCTCTCTTTAAACCATTGGTATAAATAGCATCTGCTTCTTGCAACAATCGTACCTTTTCTGCGTCTACTTCACCTAAAATTCTTATGCCTAAACCAGGGCCCGGAAAAGGATGCCTGAAAAGCATATCGTGTGGCAGCCCAAGTTCTACACCTACTTTTCTAACTTCATCTTTAAACAAAGCGCGTAAAGGTTCTACCAGGGAGAGTTTCATGGTGGCCGGCAAGCCGCCAACATTATGGTGCGATTTTATGGTTACCGACGGACCATGTACAGCGGCTGATTCTATCACATCCGGGTAAATAGTACCCTGACCTAAAAAGTCTATATTTTCTAATAATTTTGCTTCCTGATCAAATATTTCAATAAAGCCCCCGCCAATAATTTTGCGCTTTTCTTCGGGGTCTGTTTTTCCTGCCAGTGCCTTATAAAAATGTTCTTTTGCATCAATCCCTTTTACGTTTAAACCAAGCTTATCGTAGGTGGCTAAAACTTCTTCAAATTCGTTTTTACGCAATACGCCATTATCTACAAATATGCCAAATAAGTTATTGCCAATGGCACGGTGTATCAGGGTTGCAGCAACGG
>JAYTHI010000351.1:0-8627 GCA_043732685.1 Ferruginibacter sp.
GGGATAGCAGCAAGTACCCCGTAAAGCGCCGTGTACTATTTAAACAATATTTATACTATTTTGCCGGCGCTGCGGCGTACTGCGGATAGCCCGCCCGGGGGAACAAAAAAATTAGCCTGCTTCCAGGCAACTTAGTTTTTTAGCTCTTTTTATAGAGTCGACTTATTTAATTGCAAAAAAAACTCCGATATTTTACTATCAGAGCTTTTAAACTTATGCTTTTACCGCCTTGGCTGCTGCTACAGGCTTTTTCTTTACTTTTTTTAAGGCAGCATCTACCGCTTTACTTAGTTCTTCGTAAGTTACCTTGCCGGTAAAACGTTCACCATTTACAAAAAATGTTGGAACATCCTTTACACCACGATTAATCCCTTCTCTCATATCGCCCTGAACTTGCCAGCCATAGGTGGCATTTACCAATTCATCTAAAAAGCGCTTGTTTTGAACACCCGCTTCCCTGCTATGTAATTTTAAACTTGTTGTACCAAGGTTTCTACGATTTGCAAAAAGAATGTTGTGCATTTCCCAAAATTTTCCATCCTGAGCCGTTGCAACTGCTGCTTCACCTGCCTTTAAGCTACGCTGGTGAATGTTCGTCATTGGAAAATGACGAAAATTAAAACGAACGCGGCCTTCATATTCTTCCAGAATTTGCTTAACTACTTCATTAGCTTTTGCACAAACTTCACTTTCATATTCTCCAAACTCTTCTAATGTTACCGGTGCGTTGATATCGCCTACAAAAACATCTCTTGGTTCAATAATCTCAACCACCTCTTTTTTAAATGCCATAATATATGTATTGTTTTATGTCATAATCTCAAATAATTACCTGGCTATGACTTGTTATAATAACCCGTACGGAACTCAATTGTTTTAAAAACTTTAATAAAAATCCTGTTTCAAAAGTATTAGAAAGGATTGAAGGTAATAATTTTTGCCTTTTTACCAATAACTTTCAATTTTTATCTAATAAAAAATATAGTAATTAATTGATTATCAACACTTTAATAAAATGTTAATAAAGATAAAATACGAAAATTATATCACTTTAACGGGAATATTACTATTTTTTTCTATAATTGCTTCATTTCTAAAAACCACCACACCATCAAAAACATCTACTAAGACCGGTTTTGTTTTATCTATATCGCCGGCCAGAATTCTTTTACTAAACTGATTTACAATTTCTTTTTGAATCAGCCTTTTCAATGGTCTTGCACCCAACTGCACATCATATCCATTTTCGGCAAGATAATCCAGGGCATATTCGCTAAATTCCAGTTGAATACCGGATTGTGCTACCAACTTTTTAAGGTTGTCCAGTTGAATTCTGATAATTCCTTTTATTTCCTTTTTCATCAGGGGCTGAAACATAATTACTTCATCAATTCTATTTAAAAATTCCGGGCGAATTGTTTGCTTTAGTAAATTCATCACTTCAGCTTTTGTACTTTCCACTACCTCCTCCTTATTTTTATCGGTAATCTTTTCAAAGTTTTCCTGAATAATATGACTACCCATATTGCTTGTCATAATTATGATGGTATTTTTAAAATTTACCACCCTTCCTTTATTATCAGTGAGTCTTCCATCATCCAATACCTGCAGTAGAACATTGTAAACGTCCGGATGTGCTTTTTCAATTTCATCTAACAAAACAACACTATAGGGTTTGCGCCTTACCGCTTCCGTAAGTTGTCCGCCTTCATCGTAACCTACATATCCGGGAGGGGCACCAATTAGTCTGCTAACGGTATGCTTTTCCTGATATTCACTCATATCAATACGAGTCAGCATGCCATCATCATCAAACAAATAATCTGCCAAAGCCTTTGCCAGCTCTGTTTTACCTACACCGGTGGTTCCTAAAAATATAAAGGAACCAATTGGTTTTTTGGGATCCTGCAAACCTGCCCTGCTTCTACGGATGGCATCACTAACGGCTTCAATGGCTTCCTCCTGACCAACAACTCTTTTATGTAATTCTTCTTCAAGGTGAAGCAATTTTTCCCGTTCGCTTTGCAGCATTTTCATAACGGGAATGCCAGTTGATTTAGCCACACTTTCGGCAATATCTTCCGCATCTACTTCCTCTTTAAGCATCCTTTTTTCACTGATATCATCCAGCAATTTCGACTGCTCTTCAATTATTTTTTCCTGTTCCTGTACTTTGCCATATCTAATTTCTGCCACCCTTCCATAATCGCCTTCCCGCTCGGCTTTTTCTGCCGCCATTTTCAAATTTTCAATTTCACTTTTAGCAGATTGAACTTTTTCAACCACTTCTTTTTCCTGCTGCCACTTGGCCTTATAAGTATCTCTTTCTACAGCAAGATTACCGATTTCGGTGTTTAGATCTTTTAATTTAGTGGCATCATTTTCTCTTTTAATAGCCTCTCTTTCAATTTCCAACTGCCGTATCTGGCGCTCTAATTTATCCAACTCCTCCGGCATAGAATTCATCTCTAACCTAAGCTTGGCGGCACTTTCATCAATCAGATCAATTGCTTTATCGGGCAAAAAGCGATCGGTAATATAACGATGAGAAAGTTCTACTGCAGCAATTATAGCCTCATCCTTTATCAGCACATGATGATAGCTTTCGTACCTGTCTTTTAGACCGCGTAAAATTGATATCGCATCTTCTACATTGGGTTCATCAATTAAAACCTTTTGAAAACGACGTTCCAGTGCCTTATCTTTTTCAAAGAATTTTTGATATTCACTTAATGTCGTGGCACCCACGGCCCTTAACTCGCCTCTTGCAAGGGCAGGTTTTAAAATATTGGCGGCATCCATGGCGCCATCTCCCCCGCCGGCTCCAACCAACGTGTGTATTTCGTCAATAAATAAAATAATATCACCATCGCTATCAGCCACCTCTTTAACTACGGCTTTTAACCTTTCTTCAAACTCGCCTTTGTATTTTGCCCCGGCAATTAATTGCCCCATATCAAGGGCATAAATAATTTTTGATTTTAAGTTTTCAGGCACATCTCCATTAACAATACGCATCGCCAAACCCTCTGCGATTGCAGTTTTACCCACTCCTGGTTCGCCAACCAGAATAGGATTATTTTTACTTCTTCTTGATAATATATGTAAGGTCCGGCGTATTTCCTGATCTCTTCCAATTACCGGATCGAGCTTGCCTGCCCTCGCCATTTCATTTAAATTTTTGGCGTATTTATTCAGGGAATTAAACTGTGTTTCATCTGATTGAGAAGAAATATTACTTCCTTTTCTCAAATCTTTTATAGCCGATATTAGCCCCTTATCAGATAAGCCTGCATCTTTTAAAAGTTTTGCGCTGTTATCATTGCCTTGTAAAATGGCGAGCAATAAATATTCAACACTTACAAATTCGTCTCCAAAAGTTTTTAAAGCACCGGTTGCCCTAAGTACTACACTGTTCATATCCCTGCTTACATTTTGGGCAGGATCAGCGCCCTGAACCTTGGGTAATTTTTGAATACTATCATCAATCCTGGTTTCAACAAAATTTACGTTTACATTATTTTTTTTCAACAGAAATTCAATGGGCGAGTCATCTTCGCTTAACAAAGCCTTTAATAAATGCTCTGTTTCAATGGTAGGATTTTTATTGTTAAAAGCTTGTTGCTGCGCTTGTGCAATAGCCTCCTGCGCCTTTATGGTGAAATTATTTAGATTCATAATCAATACTTTTTAAAACAATTGTAAAAAAATAAATTCTATTTGCGAGTGTGTATAAAGAAAAAGGGTATTACGGATAACCGACAATTTTAATGCCATCACGAAATCAACCTGTTAACAAAAAATGAAATAACTTTATTATGGTGCGCAAATTATTGTCCAAATAAAACAAGCCGAAATTATGTCATATAAAGTAAAGCCTAACTGCCTAAAATGCACACTAGCATTGAGTTTACTGCTAGTATGTCTGACTGTAAAAAGTCAATATAGTTTTACAGCTGTAGATAATTTGCTGCTTAAAAATAAGAAAGAACTGGGCAATGATGTAGCGGTTTTAGTGTACAAAGACGGCAAAATAGTATATCAAAAATTAATGGGCGAATGTACTTTAAAATCGCAGGCAGCTATTGCAAGCAGCAGTAAATGGCTAACTGCAGCCCTGGTTATGACATTTGTAGATGAGGGTAAACTGACCTTAGATGAAAAAATTAGTAACTACATCCCAATATTTGAAACCTACAGTAAAGGCTATATTACCATTCGGCAATGTCTGGCAAATTTAACGGGCATTGCAGACACGAAGGGAGTAGGCAAGATCCTGGAAAATAAAAAATTTGAATCCCTGCAAGACAAAGTGAATTCAATAGCTAAAAAAGAAATTGCAGCCAATGCAGGTAAGGCTTTTTTTTACGGAAATATAGGTTTTGATATTGCTGCGAGAGTAGTGGAAATTGTAGGTAAGAAACCTTTTGAAACCTTAATCAAACAAAGGTTGTTTACACCATTATTAATGAGTCACAGCACTTTTAGCGGAGACGCAGATTTAGTAAACCCCGGTGCAGGCGCACTTTCTACACCAATGGATTATATGAATTTTTTAACGATGATACTTGATAAAGGAATGTTTAAGGGTAAACGAATATTGAGTGAAACCGCAATTACAGAAATGGCAACCGTACAAAATAAAAATGTACCTGTAAAATTTACGCCAGCCATTGCAGCAGGGTTTGATTTTGGTTTAGGAGAGTGGATACAGGAAACCGATACCAATGGAATGAGTACCACCATTGGTTTTCCCAGCATGTTTGGTACCTGGCCTTTTATAGACAAATGCAGGGGTTATGCCTGCTTAATATTTTCGAAGAATTTAACGGCAGATCAAAAAACTGCCCCTTATCTGCAGATAAAAAAAGCAATTGATGAACAGATCACCACTGCATGTAACTAAGGCCACTATATTAGCCTACCACAATGAGCGCAATTGAAAAAAATACACAGTTTATAAAATCCCTTGCAACAAAGCTTGGGTTTGACCATTGTGGTATTGCCAAAGCTCAATTACTATCGGAAGATGCAAGGCGGCTGGAGCAATGGCTAAACAAGGGTATGCATGGAAAAATGCAGTATATGGAAAATAATTTTGACCTGCGCATTGACCCAACTAAACTGGTACCGGGAGCAAAATCTGTAGTCACTTTATTACTCAATTATTTCCCTGCCCAGCAACAGATAGATACGGCTCCCAAAATTGCGTCCTATGCTTTTGGTAATGATTATCATGAGGTAATACGCGCAAAATTAAATGCGTTGTTATACGAAATAAAACAACAAATTGGCGAAGTAAATGGAAGAGGTTTTGTAGATAGTGCGCCCGTTATGGAAAGAAGCTGGGCCCAAAAAACCGGATTGGGATGGATAGGAAAAAATGGTAACCTCATCAATAAACAAAGCGGAAGTTATTTTTTTATCGCTACGCTGATAATGGATCTGGAACTACTACTGGATGACCCCTACGCAAAAGATTTTTGCGGTACCTGTACTAAATGTATTGATGCTTGTCCGACAGACGCCATTTTACCCGACAAAGTAATTGATGGTAGTAAATGCATTTCTTATTTTACCATTGAATTAAAAGATACCTTGATACCGGATGCGATGAAAGGCAAATTTGACAATTGGATGTTTGGTTGCGATGTGTGCCAACAGGTATGCCCATGGAACCGGTTTAGTAAACCTACAAACGAAATAAAATTTACACCACTCCCATCGGTACTCAATTTTTCTAAAAGTGATTGGGAAGATCTGACCGAAGAAAATTTTAAAATTATTTTTAAAGATTCCCCACTAAAGAGAAGCAAGTTTAAAGGGATAAAAAGAAACCTTCAATTTTTAGAGGGTACAAATAGGTAGTCCCGATGGGGCAGGTGGTAGTTTTTTTGGTGGGTTTGGTGTTACAAACAGGTAGCCCCGATGAGACAGGTGGTAGTTTTTTTGGTGGTTTTGGTGTTACAAATAGGTAGCCCCGATGGGGCAGGTGATAGTATTTTTGGTAGGTTTGGTGTTACAAATAGGTAGCCCCGATGGGGCATGTGGTAGTTTTTTTGGTGGGTTTGGTGTTACAAATAGGTAGCCCCAATGGGGCAGGTGGTAGTTTTTTTGGTGGTTTTAGTGTTACAAATAGGTAGCCCCGATGGGGCAGGTGGTAGTTTTTTTGGTGGGTTTGGTATTACAAATAGGTAGTCCCGATGGGGCAGGTGGTAGTTTTTTTGGTGGGTTTGGTGTTACAAATAGGTAGCCCCGATGGGGCAGGTGATAGTATTTTTGGTGGGTTTGATGTTGCAAATAGGTAGTCCCGATGGGGCATGTGGTAGTTTTTTTGGTGGGTTTGGTGTTACAAACAGGTAGACCCGATGGGGCATGTGGTAGTTTTTTTGGTGGCTCGGTGTTACAAAGAGGTAGCCCCAATGTGGCATGTGGTAGTTTTTTTGGTGGCTCGGTGTTACAAAGAGGTAGCCCCGATGTGGCATGTGGTAGTTTTTTTGGTGGCTCGGTGTTACAAAGAGGTAGCCCCGATGGGGCAGGTGGTATTTTTTTTGGTGATTCGGTGTTACAAACAGGTAGCCCCGATGGGGCAGGTAGTAGTTTTTTGGCGGTTTGGGTGTTACAAATAGGTAGCCCCGGATGGGGGCATTGGGGGCTGTGAAAATATTTATCCATTTTCAAATAAGCAACCACCCTTCAATCGTATCATCCTAAAAATCTAATTAAGACAAATAAATAAAAATCCCTGCAGACAATAACAATCCTACAATTATCTAATCCTAAAATCCTAATTCAGACAAACAATAATCCTGCAATCAGCAGTTGGCAGATAAAAAAATATGGATACATTTTAATTAATTTATAAATAATATAGCTCAAAATAAATCCCACCTAAAAGATGGGATTTATTAAAAAATTTATGGAGATTTAAATTAAGCCAGCGCCTTGTTTACAAGTGAGGCTGCTTCGCTTAACAAAATCGCGCTCTGTACTTTCAAGCCACTTTGGTCTATCAAAGTTTTAGCTACGTCTGCATTGGTTCCCTGTAAGCGAACAATAATAGGAATGTCAATATTGCCTATTGATTGATACGCATCGATAACACCCTGCGCAACACGATCGCAACGTACAATACCACCAAAAATATTTATAAGTATTGCTTTTACCTTTGGATCTTTAAGTATTATTCTAAAACCTGCTTCCACGGTTTGAGCGTTAGCCGTACCTCCAACATCCAAAAAGTTGGCAGGTTCTCCGCCACTTAATTTAATCATGTCCATTGTAGCCATGGCTAAACCTGCACCATTAACCATACAGCCTACATTACCATCCAATTTTACAAAATTCAAATTAAATTTTCCTGCTTCTACTTCTGTAGGGTCTTCTTCACTGATATCTCTTAATCCTGCTATATCTGCATGGCGCATTAAAGAGTTGTCATCCACATCCATCTTACAATCCACTGCAATAATTTTTTCGTCGCTTGTCTTAAATAGAGGGTTTATTTCCAACATGCTGCAATCTAATCCTACATAAGCATTGTATAAATTGGTAACAAATTTTACGCAATTTTTCAAGGCTTCGCCGCTAAGGCCAAGGTTGAAAGCAATTTTACGAGCCTGAAAAGCTTGTAACAAACCACCCGGATTAACCCATTCTTTGTAAATTTTTTCTGGTGTATTGTGTGCAACATCTTCTATATTCATACCGCCTTCGGTACTGTACATAATTACATTTTGGCCTTTTGCTCTATCCATTAAAATAGATAAATAAAATTCCTTTACCGGGTTGGGTCCATCATAATAAACATCCTGAGCAACCAACACCTTGTTTACCAATTTGCCTGCCGGTCCGGTTTGAATGGTTACCAAAACACCGCCTATTAAATTTTGTGCAATTTCTTTTACCGCTTCTGCATTTTTACCAATGGCAACACCCCGTTGATCTTTACCAATAATAGTTCCTTTACCACGGCCACCTGCATGTATCTGCGCTTTCACTACAGCAAACTTACTGTCATATAATGTATGTATCTGGCGATAAGCTTCTTCTGCTTCTGCGGGTGTATTGCAGGCAATGCCTTCCTGCACAGGAACATTGTATTTTTTAAGCAATTGTTTTGCCTGGTATTCGTGAAGGTTCATGCTATAAAATTTTTTGCGAAGATAGTAAGTGCTCCCGAATTTAGAGAGATATATTATTTGTGTAAATAATGGGTATTTAACAACAGATTATAGTACTACTTTGTGTATTGTGGCAATTGTTGTTTAGTACCTAAAATTAAAATTTTGTAGTGCACACAACAATACAGAAAATTGGGTATAAAAATCCAATCCACTATCCCGCCAGACGTTTGCTATCATTTGTTTTCAAAACTGCAAATTTTTAAACGTAAAGTTTAAAAGGCATTTAAAAATTCATAAACCGCAGATTTTATGAAAAGTAGCACCCCCCCCTTCTTTAAAAAATTGGCGCCTTATTAATTTAAAGCATTGCAAATTGTTTGGTTATAATTTTAAAAAGGCTGTAATAACTGACCATGTTTACCGTAGTTTTTATCATATTTTTAATTCATCCTTGCACATAGTTTCCGTTCTTTGCAAAAAAGGCTGGTATTGTTTTAATTA
>JAYTHI010000352.1:0-2552 GCA_043732685.1 Ferruginibacter sp.
GTATAGATTGCACCATTTACAGGAAATTAGCAACTGTTATACATGAACATTCACATGCCGCTGCCAATGAATATGAAAAAAAAAATTTAAAACATAAAAAGAAATATTTTTTAATTATTTCAATTACAGGGACAAATTATAAACCGTATGATAACACAACTTTTTAAAGATAAAAAGTAAGTTCAAGATTTAGTAAATCGGGCAGACGAAAATGGAATGACGAAAAACCTTGTGTTATTATTTCGAAAACTAAAATTAGAAAGGGTAGATTTTTATTTAGAACTTGACGAATTGGAAAGAATCTTAAAATGGAAACTTCGTGGACAGTTTGGAAGACAATTAAAAAGACGACAAGTAAATACAAATGAAAATATAATTACTATAACAAAGGCCGCATTTGCTATAAACCATTCTGATAAAGACATTGAGATAGCACTTAAATTAAAATTACTTACAACTTTGAGCGGGATTGAAATTCCATTTGCATCTGCAATTACGACGCTTTGCTTTCCAACCCAATATTGTGTCATTGATTTTAGAAATTGGCGACAAGTACATAAAATTGAAATTCAAAAATCTAATTATTCGACAAAGGAGTATGTTTAATATTTAAAAATTATTTCAAGATGGGCTAAAGAATTTGGAGTTACACCACAAGAAATTGACCTTGCGATTTGGCAACAAGACATCGAAGAACAAAATAAAAAAAACGCCTAACAAGACATATTGTAATACGGGCTGACCGTTTTTACTATGGCTTCAACAAAGTAGCAGCTTCAGTTCCAGATGTCATTTATTATTTTAGCTTTGGTTTTTAATTTATATTTTTAGTTCATCAATATAGCTACAGTTACGGGCTGACCGTATTTTAAGACCCGTTCTACGTAAATACTTAACGTTGGCTGTAACCGTATTGAAACACTCTAAACCTCAAAGTTTTTTAGACAAAATACAATGAAAACGCAACAGATTTTAAACAGTTTAGGACAATTTTCAAACTTTGACACAGAACTTTTTGAAAAACATTCAACAAATAAAGTACTCAATAAAAATGAAGTGCTACTATATGAAGGTGAAGTTTGCAAATCCTTTTATTTCATTTTATCAGGTTCATTTTTCCAATTTCAGACCTATGAAATAGACGAAGTAATTATTGATTTGCATTTACAAAATGAGTGGATGTTTAATCAACAAAGCCTTACAGAACAAACGCCTTCAAATACGACCATTAAAGCCTTTTCAAAATCGGAAGTAATTGAATTAAGTTTAAACAGTTTTCATTGCCTTTGTTCAAAATCACAATCCTTTTTACAATTTGGCAAAATCCTTAATCAATCAAAAAATAGAACATTCATTTTTGACAATTCACTAAAGCCAAACGAAAAATATAACTATATAAACAAGTCTAAACCACAATTAGCAAAAGTGTTTCCAATTAAAATGATTGCTTCATATCTAAAAATTGCACCTGAAACTTTAAGTAGAGTGAGAGCGAAGTATTGAATTTACTGATTTCAATCAAGTAGTCGTTTGCAGACTAACGACCATCTTTGCAAAAAAATATTATGCTGACAAACATTGTTCCCAAACTTCCAATGCGTGACAAATCACTCACGAGAGAATTTTATTTAACTCAATTAGGTTTTACAGACATCGGTAGTGCAGACTTTGAAGGTTACCTGTTGGTTAAAAAAGATAACGTTGAAATTCACTTTTTTGAATTTAAAAGACTTGACCCTAAAGAAAATTATGGACAGGTTTATATTCGTACAAACGATATTGAAACACTTTATCAGTCTATGTTGGACAACAATAATAATATACACCCAGCAGGACATTTACAAACCAAACCTTGGGGTCAGAAAGAATTTGTAATGCTTGACCCAGACAATAACTTACTTACTTTTGGTCAAGGAATTTAGTGTGAAAGAGAAGGGCTACAGCCAACATTAAGTCGTATAGCCGAAAGCCCCCGAATTAAAAAAAGGTTCAAAATAAAATGCAAAGCCCAGGGTCATTAGAGACTGAGGCTTTTGGCTATACGCTATTCAGCGACACCGGGCTTTAGGTGGTTTTGTAGTATTTATAGAGAGTCCCTGCTACATTTAGAAGGCTGTTTTGCTTTGGTAATGGTTGCAAAGTAGAAGGCATGTTTGTTGCCTTGGCATACACATTTAATGTTTTAATTGAAATTTCATGCTGTTTCATTTTTGGTTATATTTGATGAATAACATAAATTAAGGTTTATGATTTGAGGAGTTTCAATAATTGGTGGGCGCCCACTGCAGGTGTTGCTTGAACACGGGTTTGGCAAAAGTGGCGATTCAGTACTCCGCAGACACATTTGTGGTTAATCAAAGTTTGGTTCTCCGCATCAACATTCTTGCCGTTGCCGGTGTTCAAAGAAGCTTACGCCGTTGCAGTGTGTTATCACCTGCAACATGTGAATGGGGTTATCACTAACCTAAGTAGTGTGTCAGAAAATGAAAGTTGTCTTGCCCGATCTCATAAAAACAAGCAGAAGAGTATTTGTATTCTTCCGGAAATTGGCA
>JAYTHI010000353.1:0-2548 GCA_043732685.1 Ferruginibacter sp.
AAAACATAATCGTTTGTCCTAAAGCTATCCACTACAAAATCTGTATTCTTATCGTTTGTGTAAAGAACTTGGTGTAAACCCTTTTTTGTAGGTGTGTAAGCTGGGAAAGTAACGCTTTGCAAAGTGTCTGCATAAAAAGAAGAATATCCATTATTAGCAGCTAATGCAAGCGTAGGTGTTATAGTTTTAACAACACCATCAGGTTCTGTTATTGCTAATTTCCCAGTAATTAATCCAACCTTGGAACTGTAAAGCGCATTGATACCAATATTCAGTGGGCGAATTTGTTTTAAAGGCGTGTTGAAATTATCGTACAAACTTGGACTGACTAAAGAATTGCCACGATAATTGACAGACACTGTCGTACCTGCATTTATAGTTTTTATCAATTTTTGTGCATCCGCATACGTTATAATCGACACAGGAATATGAACAGACGTATCGCCTGCACTAAATCCACCTTCTAAAGGAAGAGTTTGCGCAACGGTTTCAACAAAATATGCAATCACTCCAATCGCGCCAGCCTTCTGAGCTATTGCTGCTTTCACACTTGTGTTACAAGTGCCGCGTCTAATAAGTACAAATTTTCCTTTGACATTGTTAGTAATAGCGGTACAACATTCTAACTTTTTGATAGAGTCAGTTTGCGAACTATCCATTGCAATTACAACATCCCCTTTAACACTGCCCGATAAATTATTAAAAAAATAACCCCAAGCAGGATTTGTAGAGGTATTCTCGTACATATTTGTCGGTCTGCCTGAATTGATCGTACCCACTAAAGCAGCTGGAGCAGTAACCTCTAAAACAGGTTTTAAATTTGGAATCTGCGCAAAAGCTACCATTCCGAAGCATAAAAATAAACCTTGCAAGTAAATTTTTTTCATGTTTTTAGTTTAATTATTAAAATTTTAGCGCAAGTTATTTAGCTTTTTAAATTTTTCTAACTTGTAGCGCAATTATTTTTTAGTTATTTTCTCGATTTTTGGTATTGATAAAATTTTGTCACTTTTTCAATAAAAAAGGCGCACCAAAAGTGCGCCTTTTTTATTTTAATTAATTTTTATTTTGTTACTACAAACGCTTTCGTGCGCCAACCATCGGAACCAAGTAAACGGACGAAATATAAACCATTTGCAAAATTGCTAACGTTAATTGTTTGAGTGCCTGTTTGTACATTTTTGAATTGACCTGCTTTAATTTCAACTCCCTCGGCATTTATAATTAAATAATCTACAGTAGGATTTAATGTTTGTAAATCAAAATTAAGCGTCAGTTGAGTAGTTACAGGGTTTGGAAAAACCGTCACTTGGTTTTCCTCCCACGCTTCTAAAGTTTTAGTATCAATTGTGCCAGGTTTAAAACCTGCCATTTCTAATCGAACAATATTAGAAGTATTGCCTTGCCAGCCTGCATAAAAGACATTGCTATTAGTCCCTAAGGTATAAACAACATCCGTATTATAATAGGTACTTCCATGCGATAAGCCAGAAGCGGAATAAAAAGGTGGGTTACTTTGATTGCCCGTCAATGAACCGTCATATTCAGCCATCACTAAATAAGTGGAGGTATCATTTAAAGTTATAGGTTTTTTAAATTCAATTGTTAATAATGAATCTGCAAATCGCTCTTTACCTGTCATTGTATAGCTACCACCACCCGCAATTACGCTTCCTAAATCATCATAAGTGAGTGTTCCATTATCGAACTTACTTAATATTACGGCAGTTGCTTCATATACACTGAAATTAAAAATTTCACCTTTTGGAAATTTGGTTGGATTACCAATAGCAAAAATTCCATGCGTTGCTTTGTCTGGGCTCACACCATTATAGTAAAAGTGTCCCACATTAAAAATTAAGTTTCCTTTTATGAACGTTAATGTATCTATACCAGGAGCAGCATCTACAACACCTAATTTATCTTGAGCAAAAGTGTAATTAGTAATTACAAAACTATCTAAGACTACTTCTGCAGTTTTGTTATTACTATAACTTACTTGATATTTTCCAAGTTTAGTAGGAGTATAAAGCGGCATATTTGTATTAAAATCTCTCAAACTATCACTTGCTCTTTGGCTGTAATAAACTGTTCCCGAAACAGCGGCAGAGGTAACTATTTTTCCATCAGGTTCAACAACTTTAACTTTTAAAGTATGTGGCACATTGTCCGTAGCAGTTGATTGAATAATTTTGGATGTTGAAATTCCAAACTGATAAGTTTGGGTTTCTTTTAATGGCGTAGCATAATTCAACTGTGAAGCATAGTAAAAATAATCGGAAATTTTATAGGTAATGTTTACTTTTACCCCCGCATTAATAGATTTAACTATTTTCTGAGCATCAGTATAAGAAATTAAAAAAACTGGAATTTTGTTAACGATAGTATCACTAAGATTTCCCAAAGACAATCCAATTATCTGAGTTGCTTGAGTCTCTTGCGAATAAATTATTATTCCCACTGCTCCTGCTTTGAAAGCATTCACTGCTTTAGTACTAAAGCCGCAAGTACCTCGACGAATTAAAGCATATTTACCTTTTACATTTGC
>JAYTHI010000354.1:0-2548 GCA_043732685.1 Ferruginibacter sp.
GCCAACAGCAAAAAATATGATACCTATTTAAATAATAGATTTTTATTTACCCGTGGCGTTGGTATCGACATTGTAACCTTATACGATATAAGTTTTAGGTTTGAATACAGTTTCAATCAATTAGGACAAAAGGGATTATTTTTACAGGCGCAAGGTGGTTTTTAATGAAAACCCTACCAATACCGTTACATTAAAATTTATTTATTTGCTTTTACCACACCATAATCCTCCCAATTAAGTTAAAAGGTGTTAACTTAATAGTATTTATTGTACAAGTATTTAATTACTTCCGGCACTTGTAACTATTGCTAAACAATACCGTTATAACAGTTTAAACTGAATGTGATCCGCATAAATTTATTATAAATATGAAAATAGCTATTTACAGCAGGGGAATAGAAAACGATCAGCATAAAGACATTGAAACCTTTATGGAAGAATTGAGGACCTATAATGTAGAACCCGTATTTTTTCAGGATTTTTTTAACCAATTTTATTCGGCTGTTACTATAAAAGGTAAATATTCTACTTTTAATTCGGCAGAAGACCTGGATGACAGCATTGATTTTATGATAAGTTTAGGGGGGGACGGAACCTTGCTGGATACCGTAACATTTATTCAGGATAAAGGCATTCCTGTATTGGGTATAAATTATGGAAGACTGGGGTTTTTAGCAACCATTGGTAAAGAAGACTTGAATTCTGCTATTAAAGCCCTGGTAGACAGAACCTATGTTTTAGACAAAAGAACCCTAATTCATCTGGATGCCGATTTACCCCTTTTTGGCAACTCGCCCTTTGCATTAAATGAAATTGTATTGCATAAAAAAGACACTTCGTCTCTTATTAAAATACACACCTATTTAAATGGCGAATTTTTAAATACCTATTGGGCAGATGGTTTAATAGTTGCCACTCCAACAGGCTCAACGGGCTATTCCCTCAGTTGCAATGGCCCGATAGTTTTTCCGGATAGCGGCAATTTTGTTATTACTCCCGTTGCGCCACATAACTTAAATATTCGCCCGATTGTAGTGCCGGATGATAATATTATTAGTTTTGAGGTGGAAAGCAGGAGTGATGGATTTTTATGCAGTATGGACAGCCGAAGAGAAATTGTACCTAAAGAAGTGCAATTGGCCGTAAAAAAGGAGAAGTTCAGAATGAACCTTGTTCGCCTGAATGAAAATAATTTTTTACAAACTTTAAGAAATAAGCTTTCATGGGGACTGGATAAACGCAATTAATTGAAAAAATGGGCGTTTAACATACATATAATTTATTTAATAAGTAATAGGTCCATAAAATTATTTAAAAACAATTCTTTACTTTGCAAGTATGAAAAAATGTATTGTTTCTCTACTTATATTATTTGTTTCTGTAGCAGCTGTTAAGGCGCAAACAGAATATAGCAATGTACAACAGGGCGAATTTGGCTTTACAGTCGGCGCAGCACATTATTTTGGCGACTTAAACACAAGGGGCAATCTTAACAGACCAAAACCCGCTGTAGGTATTTTTTACAGAAAACAATTTAATAATTACCTGGCCTTAAGGGTTAGTGCACATTATTTACAACTGGGCTATAGTGATATTTACAGTAAAAATTTATACCAGCAAACCAGAAACCTCAGTTTCAATACAGATGTCATGGAATTTGCAGTTCACGGGGATTTTAATTTTTTTAAGTTCGTTCCCGGAGATCCTGAATTTTCTTTTACCCCCTACGCAACCATTGGCCTTGGCATATTTAGTTATAATCCTTATGCGTATCTGGATAATAAAAAGGTTTTCCTCCGACCCTTAGGAACCGAAGGTCAAAATATAGGGTACAAAGGAGCGGATGGTAAAGTAAGAAAACCCTATGGTAGTCTTGCAGCCTGTTTCCCTATTGGTTTTGGCGTAAAGTATAGTTTAAATAATAACCTGAATTTATCTTTTCAAATTTCGCACCGCCTTACAACTACCGATTATATTGATGATGTAAGTACAACCTATGTAGGCATCGATAAATTTCCGGCCACAAACGGCAAGCCCTCTATTGCCGGTATATTGCAGGATAGAAGTGTAGATAAAGGTGCTGCCATTGGATTAGAAGGAGTTCAACGCGGTTTTAGTAAACAAAATGATCAGTATATAATTGCCGAAATAGGCATTTCTTTTAATATTAGCAGCTACAAATGCCCGTCGGCCAGATAGTCGTTTTTATATATTTTATTTTAATGCCGGAGTTCCTACTCCGGCATTTTTATTTTGTTATATAAGATAATGCGTTAACATTTGCTTAAAGCATTTATTGCAACTAAATTTTATTACTTTTACTCCCTTAAGAGTGCTCCGTGCTGCTTATAATTTATTATGAATTTGAAGGATATCATTAACATGCAGAAGTTGCCCCGCCACATTGCCATCATTATGGATGGAAACGGCAGATGGGCTAAAGAAAAAGGAGAAGATCGCCTTTTTGGCCATTTGCATGGTGTAGAAAGCGTACGCAATATAGTAGAAGGCTGTGCCGAACTGGGCATTGAATATTTAACCCTTTATG
>JAYTHI010000355.1:0-2545 GCA_043732685.1 Ferruginibacter sp.
AAAAACGATCCTATTTTTAAAAATGATCGTATTTATGCCGCTACCGCTATAAATAACAATTGGATCGCATTGGCCACAACCAATAGCGGGGTGTATATAGTTGATACAAAAGCAACAATTATTCAGCGTTTTTCAAGGGCAGACGGACTTCAAAATAATAATGTATTAAGTATTTTTTTGGACCGGCAAAGTAATTTATGGTTGGGGCTCGATAACGGTATTGATTTGATATTGCATAATAGTGCTATAAAACAAATTAACCCCCTTTTGCAAAATGCTTCAGGGTACGCGGCCATTATTTTTAACGATCAATTGTTTGTAGGCACTTCCAATGCCTTGTATGGCGTTCCCCTGCAAGCTATGAAAGACTTAAGTTTTATCAGGAACGACTTTAAAATGGTGAACAATTCGAAGGGCCAGGTATGGAATTTAACCGAAATAAATAATCAATTACTTATAGGCAAGCATGAAGGCGCTTTTATATTGGATGGAACTGCAGCAAAACAAATATCAGCTATTCCGGGATATTGGAATTTTGTTCCCTTGTCAGGCACTTTTCCTTCAGCAAATATTATAGCCGGAAATTACAAGGGTTTGTCTGTTTTGGATTATGCCAATAAACAGTTTACGGCGTCAAAAAAAGTTAACGGTTTTACTGAATCTTCCAGGTATATCGCAATAGATAAGTATCAAAATATTTGGGTGTCGCATCCTTATCACGGCGTATTTAAAATTTTTAAAAACAATACCGGTGAATATTCAAGCGCTATTTATACCAATAAAAATGGACTTCCTTCTAACCTGAATAACCAGGTTTTTAAAATTAAAAACGAAGTAGTCGTAGCGACCGAAAATGGAATTTTTAATTACAACGAGGCAAAAGATAGTTTTGAAAGATCGGCCTACTACAAAAAAATACTGGGCACTCAAAGTATTCGATACTTAAAGGAAGACCTATCTGGTAATATCTGGTTTATACATGAAAAGAATTTAGGGGTTATAAATTTTTCGGATAAAGATACTTCCACTATATATTTTCCTGAACTTAATAACAAACTTTTGAGCGGCTTCGAATTTATTTATCCCTACAATGAAAATAATATTTTCATAGGTTCAGAAAAAGGTATTTTTCATCTGAACTTTGAGAAGTATAAAAAAATAATGCCTGAGCCTTCTGTGCAAATAAGACTGGTAAGAATTGTTGCCAAAACAGATAGCCTTTTGTTTGGAGGTTATTTTAATGCCGTTAATGAAAAACAGGTTCAACGGGAAGATAATTTTCCGGTGTTGGATGACAATTGGAAGACCGTACATTTTGAATTTTCTTCCTCGCTTTATGGGTACCAACCAAACTTGCAGTATAGTTATATGTTAAAGGGGCTTGATGACAGTTGGAGCGCCTGGGGTAAAAAAACAGAAATGGAATATACAAAGCTGTCTTCCGGAAAGTATATTTTTAAGGTAAAAGTAAAAAATAATTTTGGCAAAGAATCTGCCGTGAGCGCCTATGAATTTACCATACTACCACCCTGGTACAATTCTTTGTGGGCCTGCATTTGTTACTTCTTCATTTTTATTTCTGCACTATATATTTTTAGAAAATGGCAGAGAAATAAATTTAAATTACAGCAGGTAAAATATGAGGAAGAACAAAAACGACTTTCTTATATTCATGAATTGGAATTAAATAATACCGAGAGCCAAATAGTTTCATTGCGAAATAAAAACCTGGAAGATGAAGTTAATTTTAAAAATTCCGAACTGGCATCTGCTGCTATGCACCTGGTTAAAAAAGGAGAATTGTTTTCAAAAATAAAAGGAGAATTAAGCAAAGTTTTAAAAGAATTAAAAAATCCGCAATCGGAGGCAGAGCTAAAGAAACTGATTAAGTCGCTAAGTGAAGATGATAATCTGGACAAGGAATGGGATACTTTTGCAAAACATTTTGACAAGGTACACAGTGATTTTTTGGCCGCGCTAAAGGAAAAGCATCCCGCAATTTCTCCTAACGACCTAAAGCTTTGTGCCTATCTGCGTATGAATTTATCAACAAAGGAAATTGCCAGGCTTATGAATATTTCGGTGCGGGGAGTTGACATCAGCAGGTATCGGTTAAGAAAAAAATTGTTGCTTAGTTCAGAAGAAAGTTTATTTGACTATATGATTGGTATAAAAACAAAATCAGGGCTATAGTGCCAATAAACGAATGCTTTATTCGTAATGCCAAAGATCAATATTTTAAAACAAGGTAATTTGGTTTTAAAACTATGATGTACGCTATTTTGTGGGCTGCTCCATTAAATTTTACAGGAGAAACTATTACTTATTGTCTATAATAAAATGCTTAAAGCCGCTATAGTAGGGTCTTTTGAAATTGGGTGTAACAAATAGGTAGCCCCGATGGGGCATTTAGTACTTCTATTTTTGTGGGTGTTACAAATAGGTAGCCCTGATGGGGCATTTAGCACTTTAATTTTTGTGGGTGTAACAAAGAGGTAGCCCCCGATGGGGCATATAGTACCTTTATATTTGTGGGTGTTACAAA
>JAYTHI010000356.1:0-8526 GCA_043732685.1 Ferruginibacter sp.
TCAATAAATTATTTTCTATAATAAAAAACTTTCTTACAAAAATGCACCCTCATGCCTGAAGGGTTATAATATACATAGCCCCGGGTGTTAAACCGGGGGTAAAATAGGTGATTGTATTCAACCCTGACAAGGGTTTCACATAACCATCCTTCAAAACAATTAATAATTCAATGCCTGGTAACAGCGAACAACAGGACCAAAGCCATTAAACAAAAAATGACTACACCTTTTAGGGCAATTGATATAAATTTGACGGTTTTATCGTCAATTTAAAATAAAAAACAGCAAAGATAAATTCCAATATTTTTAGTTGCTCTTGTTATTGTATTTTTGAAAACTATGTCAGCAGAAAGAATTATAGCCAGTTGGAAAAAAAAGCAATTCAGACCGGTATATTGGTTGGAAGGTGATGAAGATTATTATATTGATAAGGTGATGAACTATGCGGAGCATCATTTATTAACCGAAGCGGAAGCCGGATTTAATTTATCCGTTTTTTATGGCAAAGATGCCAACTGGAGCGATATAGTAAATGCCTGCATGCGCTACCCGATGTTTGCAGAAAAACAAGTGGTGTTGCTAAAAGAAGCACAGCACATGAAAGATATTGAACTGCTTGAAAATTACATCAATAACCCGCTGGCTTCCACCATTTTTGTAGTGAGCCACAAAGAAAAAGCGGTTAATAAGACAACAAAATTAGGCAAGCTGGTTAAAAAAAGTACTGATCTTTTTACCTCCGAAAAAATTAAAGAATATAAGTTGGCAGAATGGATAACCGACTATATTAAATCTAAAGAATTTTCAACAACCCCAAAAGGGATTGCACTTTTGGCAGATCACCTCGGTAACGATCTTAATCGCATCGTTCATGAAATAGAAAAAATGACCCTCAATCTGGGTGACCGTAAAAATATCACCGAAGATGATATTGAAAAATTTGTAGGGGTGAGCAAGGAGTTTAATGCCTTTGAATTACAGGCTGCCATTGCAAAAAAAAACCTCCCCAATGCCATCCGCATAATTCAATATTTCGATAGTAATCCAAAGGCTGGACCTATACAATTGGTGTTGCCAGCCATCTATGGCTATTTCAGTAAATTATATATAGTCTGCGGTATGGCTGATAAAAATGAAAATGCCATAAAGGGTTTATTTTACAACAATCCCTATGCAGCTAAGGAGGCCTTAACCTGCATAAAAGTTTACGGCTACGAGGGTGTTGAAAAAGCCTTATTACTTTTGCATGAATATAATTTAAAAAGTGTAGGTATCAATAACGGCAATTCAGATGGAAGTTTACTAAAGGAAATGGTGGTAAAGATGATGTTGGTGTAGATTTTATTATTATAAAATCACTTTTTTACAACTATTACTTATTATATACCGATTGGTATTTTAATTTTGTATTGATTCTCCTTATTTGGCGAAAGCCAAACACAATTTTGAGTTTGCAATATATTAATCTTATTATTTTTCTTAATCCAACATAGGATTAATTATTATTAAGCAATATTTTTATTAAATATTTTTATAGATTTAAAAATAGTTTCTTTTGCAACTAATTCTTCCTCAAGATCAAAGTCATCCTGTAAAACAAGCCAAAATTTAGCCGAATTTCCAAAATATTTACTTAGTCTTAAAGCAGTATCTGCAGTAATACGGCGGTTGCCTTTTACAATTTCAGAAATTCTGGTTTGAGGTATATTAATATCCTTTGTAAGCTTGTAAGCAGTAATATTTAATGGAATTAAAAATTCCGCTGAAAGAACTTCACCCGGATGAATATTTTTTAGATGTGCCATTTTTATTTTTTTAATGATAATCTATAATTTCATTTTCAGAAGCATTGCCAAAATTCCCTTTAAAAATAATACGTCATTGATCATTTATTATAATGCTGTAAAAATCTTTAAGCTTTTCCTACAATTTTTCTAATCTATTTGCAGAAGGGATTCTTAAATCGCCAATATCAACAGAATTATTAAGCATCCTAAGTTTGCGTCTTCCTATATTCTGGATCTCAATAGGTAGTACTTTTACTTTAACACCATTCCATACCTTTTCTGTTACTGAATTACCAAAAGATACAATCATACTTCTGAATTACGTTACTAAAGCCAGAAGTAACTATTATATTTAAAACTGCAAAACTAAAAATACTTTTAAAAAATAACCTACATAAGAGTACATTCACTATTCAAAATTTTATAAAAAAATTAAGTACCTATTTTTAAACATTCCAGAATCAAATGTATTTTCGTCAGCCCATATTTTTTTCTTTAAAGTACAAATAATAAAATAATTTCTATGTACAAATTTTTTAATTTAATTACATTTCTATTATTATTTATTTCCATAAAAACTGCTGCGCAAACAACAACTGGTTTACGACTAAAAATACAGAATATCATAGCTTCCAAAAACGCTACAGTGGGGATTTCAATTATTGGTAATCATGAACGGGATACCGTATCAATAAATGGAGAAAAACATTTTCCATTGCAAAGCGTTTTTAAATTTCATATCGCATTGGTAGTACTCTCTAAAATTGATGAGGGAAAACTTTCGCTGGATCAAAAAATTCAAATTAAAAAACAAGACCTTTTACCCAATCTTTATAGCCCAATCAGAGAAAAATATCCAAAAGGTGTAACATTGCCCCTATCTCACATAATACAATACACCGTTTCAGAAAGCGATAATGTTGGCTGCGATATTTTACTAAAACTTATTGGAGGTCCTACAGTGGTAGAAGATTATTTCATAAAAAATAATTTTAAAAATATTGCTGTAAAAATTGACGAAGCCACACAACAAGCCAATTGGGATATGCAATTTCAAAATTGGACGACACCTAATTGCGCTAATGAAGTACTATCAACTTTTTATTACAATCATAATAAACTACTTTCTAAAAAGAGTTATGACTTTATCTGGAAAATAATGAAAGCCACTCAGACTGGCACTGGCAGACTAAAAGGCAAGTTGCCTAACAATGTAATTGTTGCGCACAAAACAGGCACTTCCGGCACCAACAAAGCTGGTTTAACTACAGCCGTAAATGATATCGGTATTGTTTTTTTACCCAATGGAGAACACTTCTTTATTAGTGTTTTTATAACCAACTCAAAAGAAAATGACCTTACTAATGATGCTATAATTGCAAATATAGCAAAGGCTTGTTGGGACTATTTTTTAATCAAAAAATAAAAAATTGACACCTCGTCAAATTAGATGTGTTACTTTACGCAGTATAAAATTTTAAATAATTTAATGGCTATTGTTTCACCAATATTGAATCAATAAAATAGCGAAGCCTATGAAAAAATATTTCTTTTTAATCCTTTCAGGAATAATTTTAAATGGATAAAATGGCTTTTCGCAAAACGATAAAAACCCCATATTGACAATTACCAGTGATAACGATATAAAGGTAGCCAATGCTACAACCTGGTAGTTTTGGAATACCTTTGAACCAGGCAACGCAGTTTTTGATACCCGCTATTATTTAATAGCTTTAAAACCTGATTCAAGTTTTAAAATGGTGATTTTACCATAAATTAAAATACTACTTCAGTCAGTAAAAAAGATTAATGCCATAAAAGTTTATCTAACCACTGCTGCAGCATCCGATAATATGCGACCAATAGTGATAAAAAATATTTCAAATGAAATTGTACTTCCGGCACGATCTATAATTACACTGGTTATTAATGAATCGTTTTTTTAATGCCGTTATTATAAAAATTATTCTGCAATGAAAACAGCAAATCATTTTTGATAAAATTAAGTTGGACCTTCCAAGTCCAAATTCAATCTTTATTTAAACGTTAGAAATATACTTATATCTTACATAAATGTTCAACGACCAGGTGTATAATGCATATGCGAATTATCTACATAATCCAAAAATATTAATTATAAACTCAGTCCTTTAAAAAGGTTCGCCATGGGTTTGCTTAATAAGTTTTGCTGTTAATTTTGGACATCTTTTCAGGATACTTATAAAAATATTTGTTGCCCAAATCTTACCAAACAATCGCTGTATCAGCCTGCCGGCGTTTAATCTTTTTGCAAATAATTGTTGCCAGTGGTTCTGGTAATTTGTTTCCATTTGCTGCCGGCTAATTTTTTGCTGCAAAAAGTCATTAATAATTTCTCCCGCAATTTTACTGCTGTGCAAGGCCATACTCATTCCGTTACCGCATAAAGGAGTAATTAATCCTGCCGCATCGCCACACAGTAAAATATGCTGCTGTACCTGCGTCTTTTTTTCAAAAGATATTTGTGAAATTGCCAGGGGTGCCTTATATAATTTAGTACTGGTTTCCAATATATTTTTAAGGTACTTATTTTTATATAAAACATTTTTCTCCATTTCGTCAATGGAATTATTATTATTTTTTAAATTGTCGGCATTGGTTAAATAACAAAGGCAATAGGTATTATTTTCTATTTTTGAAATGCCACAATAGCCATCTTTAAAATTATGTAAGGCAATGGTATCAGGCGCAAATTCGGTTTCAATATGGTATTTAACGCCGATGTAATTGTTCAATTGCTTATCTGCACTTTTCAAAAATTTCCTTTTCCATTTTATATCGAGGTTACTTCTTTTTCCATAGCTCCCCACACAAACTTTACCGGATACCCTATTATTTTTTACTTGTACATAAAAAGTATCCTTTTCAAAAATAACCTGCTCTACCCTGGTATTTTCAAATAATTTGACACCGGCTGAAATGGCTATTTTTTTTAGTTCATTGTCTATTGTAAATCTGCTGATACCAAAACCACCAAGAGGTAGATCATGTTGAAGGATATTGCCATTGGGAGCAGATACCAACAGTTTATTTATTTTGGGCAAACTCATAGTAGATAGTGGCAGACCAAGACTTTCAATAAATGCCCAGCTTTCCATGCTGATGTATTCGCCACACACTTTATGAAAGGGATATTGCTCTTTTTCAAAAAGTGCAACCGCGTACCCTTTATTTGCCAACTGAATACTTAAAGCCAGGCCGGCTAGTCCTCCGCCAATTATCGTTACATCATATTGTATAGGTTCAATCATTTGTACAAACTATTAAATACCTAAAGGCCCATTTCCAGAATATTGCATAATTTTTTATACCGGTGTTTTTTAAATAATGCTTCCAATCAGCCAGCAAAAAACCACGTGCTACCGAAAGCGGTGCATCATTTTTTACGAGGTATGACCTGGAAAATAAACAGGTCAATATTTTGATGCTGTAATAAGCCAGCCAATGGCGTTGTAAATCATTTATAAAAAATCCCTTTTTCGAATTTTGTGTCATCCATTGCAGCATTGAAATGATTTCATCTTCCTTAAAATGATGACAGAAAAGGGAAGAGAAAATTACATCAGGCTTTTTATCTTCAAAATTAACTGCTTGATATGGAGCAGTAATCCAGTTACAAGGAAGTGATTGATATTGTTTGGCTGCAAATTCAATACAAGCTTGTTTAATATCGATGCCAATAAAATTTACCCTTATCTTATTTTTTATACACCAGGTATTGATGGCATTTAAATTATCACCTCCGCCACAACCTATTTCGCAAATAGTAATCGATTCCTGTACATCAGCTTTTGGAAGTAATTTTTTAAGGCCGGCAATGGTAATGTTGTGACCGCCGAGTACAGTATTTATGTAATTAAGTTCGCGCATATTAAGGGCGATATCAGTAAATGGAATATCGGTTCCATCTAATATTTCTTGTTGATATGATCTTTTAGAAAGGTCAATCATAAGTGGCAATAAAGGTTTCCATTGTTAAACCCGGACCGAATGCTGCGCTAAAAACAGTTGCATTATCCTGATTGGTATGTTGTAATTCCTGCAATATTTTATGCAGTACAAATAAAACTGTAGGTGAACTCATATTACCAAATTCTTTTAAAATGTCATAGGAATAATGTAAATCATTTTTAGTTAAACCGGTACTTTGCTCGATGGCTTCTAATATTTTTTTTCCTCCCGGATGTATACACCAATGGTTGATCGCTTCTTTATTTATACCTGCAGCAGTTAAGGCCTTATTCAATAAAATATCAAAATCTTCTTTTACCAGATCGGGTACATAACCGGTTAAGGTCATTAAAAATCCTTTTGAAGAAAGTTGCCAGCTCATATCTTTTTTACCTTTAAAAGCAACATCACTAAAAAAGTTTTTTATTCGAAATCCTTTTAATGCAGACTGATTATTTTGCACCAAAACTGCCGCACAACCGTCAGCAAATAAAAGGGTTGAAGTAATATTATCTATCGAATTTTCTTTTTGAAAATGCAGGGTACAAAGCTCTGTACAAACAACAATAATATTGGCTGCCGGATGGGTGCAGCAAAGCGCATCGGCTAGTTTAAGTGCATGTATAGCTGCATAACATCCCATAAAATTTACGGAAGTCCTAAAAATATTTGGAGAAAGGTCCATGGCTTCCATTATTTCAAGATCCATTCCCGGAGCGCTCATTCCTGTGCAGCTTACGGTAATTAAATGGGTAATATCTTTACTTTCAATTTTTCCTTTAATACAATCTCTAATTGTTTTAACCGATAAATCAGCGGCAGCGCCGGCATACCATTCCATTCTTTTTTCAAGGTTGGGAAAAGGTTCCAAATTTTTTGCAGTACCATAAAATTGCCTGTCAGCCGCAGCTGAACTGTAATCGGGTAATACACTATATCGGGTATCGATACCACTTTTTTTGTATAAAAATTTTAATTTACGACTATCCGTTTCGTTATTGCTATAGATGGTATCGGCAAATTCGCAAATGGCAGATTGTTGGTGCTTGAAAGCCGGCACTCCTGTTGCTATAGAAATTATCTTGCTCAAGATTTTTCAATTAAAAATAAAGTAATAAAAGCTGCATTGGTGCAAATGGAAGCCAGAATAGTCATTCTCATAGTATTAACAAAATTTGCGGCGGTATGTTTAACACTTACCTTACGAAACCACCAAAAATAATATACGAGCACAGGAAGAAAAAAGATTTGCATGATAAAAAACCCATTTATTTGTAACGTAGATATCAATTGATAGGCCAGTGTTGAAACTGCAAAAAAATAAATAATTCCGGTAAAAATAAAAGTGCCTTTATACCCAAGTAATATGCTAAGGGTAGTTACGCCATCCTTTTTATCTTGCTCGTGCTGATAAATTTGGGTTAGCGGATAAAAACCGCCAATTAATAAAGAAGCCGCCAGCATAGCAGCAGGTGAAATTATAAGTGTTTTATTAAGACTACTACCATGCTGTACTAAAAAAAAAGTTACAGCTCCCTGAAAAAATACGACCGTAATGTAACCGATAACGGGATATTTTTTTAACCGGATTCCGCGAAAACTATACGCACGCGATGCAGCGATATAGGCAATGATACCGATGACAAAATAGCTGCTGATAAAACAACTGCACAATATTGCCAATACATCGAGCCCGATGGTTACATAAAATAACTGTATGGTGGGTTGCTTTGGATTTTTTATTCCTCCAACGCTTTCAGTATCCCTATCCATATAGCTATTGTAACCATTACTTGCCGGGTACACAAGCAAGTGTAGAATAAAAAAAATTAAAATGGCATGTCTGGTATTGATACCGCTGGTTTGACTTAGCGCATACCAATACACCGGCATCAAAAAAAAAGAAAAATGTACCCTTAATAATTGGATGGTAGCCGATTTTATCAAAATTGTATATTAATAATTTATTTAATGTAATTTAAGATAGGGTTTTGATATTAAGTATAATTTAACCTAAGAATTATTGTTTAACAAATAAAAGACGCTTATGGTTAAGTTTAAGACAATTATATTTATATGATTTGCTAAGAATAGGGATGATTGGTATTTAACCTATTAAGTAAGCAGCATTCATGTAAAGCAAACTATAATAAAGAACTTGAAAAAGCTGCAGCAGCAAGCGCTTCATTAATTCCTGATTCCGGTGGAAGATTGAAAAAAAATATTGGTAATTTCAGGTTTGAAGTAGTACATTATTGCATAGATAATAGTTTCTTTAAAAGCCCTCCCCACTAATCTTTACCTAAAATCTACAACAGGCATTACGACTATTGTTATTTTTAGCAGCACAAATTACTGCCTGGCGGGTAGAAGTAAATTTTTGAGGTTTGTACTTCTATCCAAATGCCAATAGGCACTTATCTTTGTTTTATGCCAAAAATTTTTAAGGTTTTCTTTTGGGGATTGGGAATAAGTTTTTTGGGTTCACTGCCGCTTGGAACCCTTAATGTGGCTGCCATGCAAATTGGAATTCAGGAAGGCATTTATAATGCGGTATGGTTTTCTATTGGCTCCCTGTTGGTAGAAATGGTATACGTACGCCTGTCGTTGGTAGGTATTGATTGGGTTAGAAAACAAGGCAAATTAATGAAATGGATGGAATGGATTACCCTCGCAATCATTGTTGCTTTGGCAATGGGTAGTTTTATAGCAGCAGCAAAAGGAAATGGCAGTGCAAAAAACATCATGC
>JAYTHI010000357.1:0-2525 GCA_043732685.1 Ferruginibacter sp.
TTCTTAATATTTCTTCTCGATTTTTTACTTTTTTCGATGTGCGTTGCACACCTTTATTTGATGTGGTCTCTGCAGGCCTTTTAATTTATTTTTTAAAAATGATATCAATTATTAGGATCTGTATATCACTTTTTCGATGGCGATGTACCCTGATATTAAATCCAGTCCTTAAAGCATTTTGTTTTAAAGTCCTGATAGGACGACATCCAATAGGATAGGGTAATGCCCTATTAATTATAATCCAATAAGATTATACAACGCCCTATTAATTATAATCCAATAGGATAAGGCAACGCCCTATTTTATTGTTAGGTGTAAATTTATTTATTTTTTTCAACATGGTTTATTCGCTAGATAAAGAAAGTTAACCGTAAAACCGCCTTCCTCTTTTAGGTGTAATTAAATGCCGTTAAGGATAAATTCCATTATAAAAAAAATCTGCATAAAACCTCCTTGTTAACTATTTTTGATAATAGCATATCAATTAATATGAATGTATAGCCATGCAAAAACGAAGAGATTTTTTAATGCAATCCGCTACTGTAGCCTTAGGAACTTTGTTATCTACTAAAAATTCCTTCGCCTCATTATTTAACAAGGAGGGTAATCATGCTTTAGGTGTTCAGTTGTTTACGTTTTTTAATGTGATTGATAATGATGTTAGCGGTACTTTAAAAAGTATTAAAGGCATAGGTTATAAAGAAATTGAATCTGCGTTTAGTAAGAAAGGAGGTTATTATGGTATGAAGCCAAAGGAATTTGCCTCAATGGTAAAAGATCTTGGATTGGTTTGGACATCGCACCATGTTTTAGGTGCACCATTTAAATTGCCACCCGGAGCAAAAATGCCGGTAGACGCCTCAGGCAAACCGATGGTTTTACCACCTATGAATAACCTTCGGAATAATTTGCAGCAATTGGTTGATGAAGCTGCTGAAGGTGGTGTTAAATACCTTGTATGTGCCAGTACACCTATTGATACACTTGATAATATATATGCTTCAATAGATACCTTAAATAAAACCGGAGAAGCTTGTAAAAAAGCAGGTATTCAGTTGGTATACCATAACCACGATGCAGAGTTTAGGTCGGTGGAAGGTAAAATTCCTTATGAAATGATATTGATGCAAACCAATGCAGACCTGGTTAAAATGGAATTGGATCTGGCATGGGCTATAAAGGGTAATAAAAATCCGGTCGAATTATTTCAGCAAAATCCGGGGAGGTTTCCCTTATGGCATTTAAAAGACCTTGATGCAAAACACCAGACCATTTTACCTGTTGGTAGCGGCACAATAGATTTTAAACCCATATTTGAACAGGCATCACTTGCAGGTATGCAGCATTTATTTGTAGAGCATGATATGCCTGCAGATCCTCTGGCAAGTATTACCGGCAGCTTTCATTATATACAGGATAAATTAAAAGCACGATAATATATGTTGCGAATGGAAAATTAAATGATATTAAAAAAAAATTTAACTTCATAAACTAAGCCTTAAAATAATCCTACTATGGAAAATAGGGGCGAATACAATTAATAAAAAAAATATGCAGGCATATATCGTTGATGGAATCAGAACTCCGATAGGAAATTTTGGTGGAACACTTTCAACTGTTCGGGCCGATGATCTTGCGGCTGTGGTTATAAAAAAATTAGTAGAAAATAACCCGTCCATCCCTACGGCATTAATTGATGATGTGATATTGGGTTGCGCAAACCAGGCTGGTGATGACAATAGAAATGTAGCCAGAATGTCTTTATTGCTTGCTGGTTTGCCATTTACTGTTCCAGGTGAAACAGTAAACCGCTTATGTGCTTCCGGAATGTCGGCTGTAATTCATGCTACCCGTGCCATAATGGCTGGCGATGGTAATATTTTTATAGCAGGGGGGGTAGAGAACATGACACGCGGACCAATGGTAATTTCTAAATCCGGTAAAGCATTTGGTGGTGACGGACAATTATTTGACAGTAGTTTCGGATGGCGCTTTATTAATCCGGTTATGCAAAAAATGTATGGTACAGATGCGATGGGCATCACAGCAGAAAATCTTGCGGAACAATATAATATCAGCAGGGAAGATCAGGATATTTTTGCATTTAATTCTCAGGATAAGGCGGCAAAGGCAGCGCAATCAAATAGGTTTATGCAAGAGATTACAGCGGTAAATATTGCTTCCTATAAAAAGGATCAGGTCGTTTTTAACAAAGATGAATTTATAAAAGCTGCCACATCAATTGAAAAATTAGCACAATTAAAACCTGCTTTTAAAAAGGAGGGTGGCACGGTAACTGCGGGAAATTCTTCTGGGTTAAATGATGGTGCAGCGGCAATGTACATTGTATCTGAAGAAGCATTGAAACGGTACAATTTAATTCCAAAAGCAAGAATAGTGTCCTCCGCCGTGGTGGGAGTTGAGCCGCGTATTATGGGAATCGGTCCGGTGAATGCCACAAACAAGGCCTTGCTAAAAGCCGGCTTAACATTAAATGACATCGATATTATTGAGTTAAATGAAGC